>CAWJAS010000002.1:0-139278 GCA_963840935.1 Candidatus Magasanikiibacteriota bacterium | reverse complement strand
ATCAAATATTAAATCTTATTTTGATGAAGTAGTGCAAATTGAAGGAGGAAAGGATTTGGTTTTGGCGCCTTTTATGAAGGCAAAAGAAAATATTTTATTTATAAATGATAATTTAGACGAAAATAAAATGATAAAAAATAAATATCCAACTTTAACGATTTTTTCAATGTTAAATTTATCTTATTGGACGGAAGATGATTATTTGGAAAGTAAAATTCCATATTTTAAAAATTTTGAAGAAATAAAAAAATATTTGAATTTATGAAAGAAAAAATTGGGGTGATAATATTAGCGGCCGGTAAGGGCAAGAGAATGAAAAGCGAACTTCCAAAAGTAATGCATCTTTTGCGCGACCATCCATTGATAGATTATGTCGTTCGCGCCGTAGAATCACTCAAAATCAAGCCTGTTGTTGTCGTGCCGGATGATAGCAACTTGGTTCGAAATTTTTTGGAAAATCGAGCGGATTACACAGTGCAAAGTGAACGCTTAGGCACCGGGCATGCCGTATCGATGGCGGAGAAATCATTAAGCAGTAAAGCGGACCATGTAGTGGTTTTGTATGGCGACATGCCATTTATAAGTTCAGGTTCAATAAAAAATTTAATTGATGAACATGTTTCACGCGGTAACACATTGACACTCATGACTGTTAAAACACCGGATTTTTCCGATTGGCGGTCTCAATTTTATGATTTTGGCAGAATCGTGCGTGATGAAAATGATAGTATTACCAAAATTGTCGAAAAAAAAGATGCTTCTCCAAAGGAATTGAATATTAAAGAAGTTAATACTGCATTTTTTTGTTTCAAATCGGATTGGTTATGGGAAAATTTAAAAAAATTAAAGAATTCTAATGCAGCCGGGGAGTATTATTTGACTGATTTGGTTAAAATGGCTTTTGATACCAATGAGCGACTGTCATCCGTTGAAATACACCCGCTCGAAGCGATTGGCGTGAATACAAAAGAGCATTTGGAAAAAGCGCAAGAAATAAATTAGTATGTGTGGAATTATCGCCTATGTTGAATATGAATAAGAAAAAAATTGTTGTTATTGGTGGAGGAAATGGGTCGGCGGTTACGCTCGTATCCCTCAAACATTATTTGGCTGATTTTGATATTTCTGCCGTAATTTCCATGAGTGATTCCGGCGGGTCAAGCGGAAGATTGCGTAAAGAATTAGGCACGCTTCCGCCGGGTGATATTATGCGTGCGGTTTTGGCATTATCAAAATATGACTATTTGATGTTGCGCCAAATTTTTTATCAGCCACGTTTTTCTTGCTCCGGCAAATTAAAGGGCCATAATTTAGGTAATTTATTTTTGACTTTAATTGCCAAATATTGCGGAAGTTTTGTGAAGGCGCTCGATGCGCTTGCTGAGAGTGTTAAAGCGGTTGGAAAAGTCTACCCGGTTACAATTAAGCCAGTCGATTTAATCGCGCAACTTGAAAATAATCAAATTGTGAGAACTGAAGCGTTTATTGATAATCCAAAATATAATCATGGTTCAAAAATAAAAAAAGTTTGGCTTGAGCCAAAATGCCGGGCTAATCCGGAAGCGATTAAAGCCATTAAATCAGCTAATTATATTATTTTGAGTCCGGGTAGCTTGTATACCAGTATCATCTCCACATTGTTGCCAATTGGTATTGTGGAAGCGGTTAAAAAATCAAAAGCTAAATTAATTTATGTTGCCGGCAATGCTTATCGATTGGACGGGGAAACCGGCCCTGAATGTTTGAGTGATTTTGTATTTCAGCTTGAAAAATATTTACCGCGTCAGATTGATTGTGTAGTTCATAATAGCCATGTTCCGCGGAGCGTTTTAGAAAAAAAGTTTTATGCCGAAAAAAAGTGGGGCATTTTTAATTTTGACGGAAAGAATTTAAAAAACCGTAAAATAGTCAGCGCGGATTTGGAAAGATTTGGCGGAGGACTTTGCGACATTAAATTGGGCAAAATATTTAAAAAATTATTAAAATAATTATATGCTTTGTGAAAGAATAAAAATGAAAAATCCTAATATTTTGGCGGTTTGTCCGGATGATAATTACGCGCTGTTGGATTCGGGCGAAGGTGAAAAATTAGAAAAATACGGTGAATATATTTTGTCGCGCCCAGACCCGCAGGCTTTATGGCGTAAGCGTTTACCGAATAAAGAATGGGATAAATCGGATGCGATATTCTTACGCGATGGTCGTTCAACTGAATGGAAAATAAAAAAAGATATGCCGAAACGCTGGGAGGTGGAAGTACAGGGTTTAAAATTTTGGGTCAAGCCGACGTCATTCAAACACACCGGATTATTCCCTGAACAATCAAGTAATTGGTATTGGCTTAGCGGTATTGTTAAGTCAAAAAAACAGTCTTTGGAAATTCTTAATCTTTTTGGTTATACGGGCGGAGCTACGCTTGCTGTTGCCAAAGCCGGAGCCAAAGTTTGTCATGTTGATGGCTCGAAAGTTGCCGTAAATTGGGCCAGAGAAAACGCGATACTAAATAATTTAGAGGACAAACCGATTCGTTGGATTGTTGAAGATGTGGTTAAGTTCGTGAAAAGAGAAATAAAGCGTGGTCACAAATATGATGGAATAATCATGGACCCGCCGGCTTTTGGCCACGGTCCGACAGGAGAAATGTGGAAGATCGAAGATAATTTTCTTGACTTGCTTGATTTGTGCAAAGAATTATTATCTGATAATCCGGCTTTTTTACTTATTAACGGCTATTCTTCCGGTTATTCGGCCATTGCTTATGAAAACGCTTTGGGAGATTTGGTGGAAGAGAAGGGCGAAATCGAAAAAGGAGCCTTAACTATCCGAGAGCGCGATACGGAGCGCATTTTGCCTTGCGGTATTTTTGCTAGATGGTACGCCAAATAATTATGCGTTTAAAAGTTCTGTATGAAGATAATCATTTAATCGCTGTATTTAAGCCGGCCGGTGTTTTGACGCAAGGCGATAAAACCGGAGACCTGTGTTTAATGGACGAAGTAAAAGAATATTTAATAGAAAAATACAAAAAATCGGGCAAAGTATTTTTGGGGCTTTTGCACCGTTTAGACCGTCCTGTTTCGGGCATTGTTCTTTTTGCAAAAACGTCAAAAGGCGCTTCTCGTTTGTCCGAACAAATACGCAATCATGAATTCAAAAAAGAATATCATGCATTGGTTGAGGGGAAGTTTAAATTCGTCCGAGACGGGCTAAAGAATTATTTGTTGCATGACGAAAAAACTAATAAAGCAAAAATATTTGATAAAAAAATAGATAATTCACAATTAGCTGAATTGTCTTATGAAGTGATTAAAAATCAAGGCGACAAAACTTTGCTCAAAATAAATTTAAAAACCGGACGACACCATCAAATACGAGCGCAACTCGCTCACATTGGACACCCAATTGTCGGTGACAAAAAATATGGTGCGAAAACTTTTTTACCCAATAATTCAATCGCTCTGTGCGCCACGAAGTTATCTTTTGAAACAGCGACAGGCAACCAAACTGTTGAGCTTAATATAGAAGCGAATTTTGATTGAAATTATCTTTTTTTGATAAATTCCAGTATAGCCTTCATTATTGTTGTGTTTGCCTCTATTCGTTTTCCTATTGGTAATCTGTCCGGTATCTCTAAACAAATAGAATATTTAACTCCATCTTGGTGCATCTGATCTTCAAAAGAACCGTCGGACGAAGGGTTTGGCACCAGGCCATTTTTTGCTTTATAATTATGTATTCTATTTTTTTGATATAGTGGGCAAATTTTTGATAACGTGTTAAGCAAAGATAAATATATGTCTGGCGGATTTTTTTCATCAAAATATCCGTGCATATATGCGCCAGCAAGCTCGTCGTCTTCGTGAAACGAAGCAAAAAAGAAATAGGTTCATTCATTGTTGCGGTATATAACAAATGATTTTCTCCGGCTATTTTTTTCTTGCCGAAATTTCTGTTCAGATTTTGTCCATCACGCACAAAGTATGTGTTATCATTAAACCCGACAGGGTTCGCAACAGGGAAAATAATTATTTTTGGATCATTTTTTGATGCGCGGTATTGGTTTAAAAAATCAAGCACAGCCAGAGGCCCGGATATTTCGTTGCCATGAATTCCGGCGCTGAAGCAAATTACATTTTTAGATTTTACATTTCCAGCAACAATCATCAAGAGAGGATGGTTATTAATCATCCCGATGTTTATTAAATGATGGTTATTTTTACGACAAATTTCCGTAATTTGATTGATGTATGATAAATAATTCATGTACATATTTAATTTTGACCTTAAAAGTGACTAATGATATTATGTAAGCGCGACAGTAACATATTAATATGCGACAAATCTTGGATTTACATATTCATTCCAAATATTCACGGGCTTGTTCGCCTAATTTAGAATTGCCAAAAATCGATTTAGCCTGTCAAAAAAAGGGAATAAATATATGCGCTACCGGTGATTTTACGCATCCTAAATGGCTTGAGCATATCAAAGAAACGCTAATTCCGGCCAACAAAGGATTGTATCATATAAAAGGAAAACCATCAAGTATTGGGCAACAAAAGACAAAATTCATACTTTCTACGGAAGTATCGTGCATTTACAAGCACAAAGAGGCTACTCGGCGTTTGCACTTGGTCATTCTCGCGCCTAACATTGAAGCCGTGGAAAAATTAAATAATGCCCTGGAAGAAAAGGGTGTAAATTTGCGATCTGACGGCCGACCTATTATGGGGTTAAGCGCAAAGCAAGTTTTGCAAATGCTTTTAGAAATAGACGAACATTTTTTGATGATTCCGGCCCACGTATGGACGCCGTGGTTTTCAATATTTGGTTCGAAGTCCGGTTATGATAGTGTTGAAGATTGTTTTGAAGATTTATCTCCGCATATATGCGCGCTAGAAACCGGTTTGTCGAGCGACCCGCCAATGAATAGATTGTGGAGCGCGCTTGACCGTTATACATTGGTGTCAAATTCAGACGCGCATAGCTTGGAAAAATTAGGGCGCGAAGCGAATGTTTTTGAATTTGAAAATGAATCAGAAATTACTTATGACAATATATGTAAAATAATAAAACAAGGTGACAGAAAAAAGTTTTTGTTTACGATTGAATTTTTTCCCGAAGAGGGCAAATATCATTTTGATGGACACGCTGATTGCAAAGTATGTTTTTCTCCGAAACAAACAAAAAAAGAAAAATTTATTTGCCCCGAGTGCAAAAGGAAATTAACGGTCGGAGTTTTGCATCGCGTCGAAGATTTATCCGACCGTGAAACAAAAGATATTATAAAAAATAAATTTATTCCTCACAAATATATTGTGCCTTTGATTGAAATAATATCTTTTGTTCATGGCGCCGGCGTAAAAAGCAAAAAAGTAATGGCCGAATACGAAAGGTTGGTATCAAAATTTGGCGACGAATTCAACATATTGATTGATGAACCGATTGAAAATATTCAGCAAGCGGTCGTTAATTCCGATTTAGCTTTGGCCATAGAAAATATGCGGTCGGGGAAAATAAGCTTGTATCCGGGTTATGATGGAATATACGGACGTTTTGATTTATTTCCTCAAAAAAACAGTAGTAGTCAAAGTCGTTTGCTTATTTAATATCAAAAAACCACCTCGCACATGCGAGGTGGTTTGTTTTCCAAGACTATTTGCGTTTCTTGGCGGCTTTTCGTTTTGCCGGTTTCTTTTTTGTTACTTTCTTGGCCACTTTTTTCTTGGCTACTTTCTTTTTGGCCGGTTTCTTTTTGGCGGCTTTCTTTTTAGCTGGCATAGTTGACACCTCCTTTCATCTTCGCGAAAATGCGAAGCAGATGAAATTTTTTTCAAACTCGCGATCGCGAGAAAAAAATTATTTTTAAATTTTTTTTGAAGTTTTTGCCAACAAGCATTCGGCACAAACCTCAATCGACCTACTTATATTATATAGTGCTATTATAAAAATGTGAATAGCGTCAAGCAAAGTTATGCACAGGTTAGCGTGTTAGATGTGAAAATTTTTTTTACTTGACTTGAAAGCGATATTTTAGGTAAACTATTATCATTAATTATATATTATTTTAGTTATGGATAATGAAATTATCAAAGAAAAAGGGCTTACCTTTGAATTGGAAAATTCTGATTTAGAAAAATTATATGAATTGGGAGCATCATCTTTTTTTGAAAGAGAATTTCCGGATATTAAACGCGCTTTTAGGAGCCCGCAGAAATGTGTTGTTTGCATGGATGAAGGCACGGCGCACAAAGACATTAACGGAGAAGCAAAATTTTGCATTGGCGGAAGCGGAATATTATTTACGGCCGATAATGAAGCAGATAGATTGGAAAAAGTTGCTAAATTGATGATCGAGCAAGGTGTTACAAATATAACCAGCCACGGCGGGTGTGGGGCAGCGGGCATCGCTTATAAACGGGATTTTCCTGATGCGAATACTCATGAAAATTTGGCTTTTAAAATTGAGGAGTATGCCAAAATGTGGTCTGATAAATTGGCGGATAAAATTAAAGAAATGGGTCACCCGGCTGAGCGAACTCACATTTTGGCCGGAGATATGGAGAGGCCGGTAGATTTCCATAATGCGCGCGTTGTCTATTATGATGCAATCGGAGGTTTTAATCCGAATGTAGAAATTGGATTGCCAATGGGGTTTGTGATTGAACGAGCATATTTGCCTGATGAATATGCGAACGAAGAATTGCGGATAGCAGTTAATATTGCTTTTGGTAGTCACGGTTTTGGCGAATTATTCAGTTCCGCTTTTCCTTTTGTGATAATTATTTTTGCCAAAGATGAAAAAGATTTAGAAAAAATAATAAATGAAGTAAGCGCGGTGCTTTCTGAGAATGAAAATTTTAAAATGGGAAAAATAAAAATAGATGGAGCAGTTGTGTAAAAAAAGATAAAGACCTCCTTTAAGGGAGGTCTTTTTTGTTGGATGAACTTTTTTATTTTTTACGCCGTTTGAAAAAAATTAGCGAAGTAATAACACTGCTTCCAATGAACAAGTAAAGAGGGTATGAAGCGATAACAAACGACCATTCGTTTATCGCAAGTAAGTTGAGTCCGCTTCCGGTGCAAAATAAAAACCATGAAAGTTTATCTTCGCTGTCTGGATCGAGATAAACCTTTCTTATCGTCGGCAAAGCGCCACTTGTATCTATGGCAAGATTGATGACAAGAGCGATCAGCGCCGAATCAAAGATGAACCAGAGGACCGCGCTTGAAGTAGCCACAAGAATGCATGAGCGGTCAAAAATATTCCACCCCCCTTCGCCATATTTGATGGAAAGAAGGGCGGTAATAAATGGGCCAATCACATAGCTTATCGGAACCCAAATTGTATCGGTCGCCCCTGACGCGGCATAGCTTGCCAGAAGCAGAAAACCGATAAACGACCAAATCCACCAAGACGCCCGGTTGGGACGCGTTTTCCCACGAATTATCGAGATAATATAGGGTATGAAGCCGATTAGCGACACAAAACCGGCTATTAGGCCGATAAGAGCGTTGTTGAATTCCATCTTCTTCTCCTTTTTTAATGAACGGTTCTTTGTGCCCCCAGAGAGAATTGGCTTCTGACTAAAATTTTCTTCCGAAAATTTTGTCTAGCCACCTTCGCCAGTTGGCGAATTGCGGTTTGTCTCGCCCGCAGGCTCGCCAAACATCGCTCCGGCGTTCGATTTCTCACGCGACTAAAACTGTTTAGTCGCTTGTGGTCATAAAAACCATTAATATGGTTTTTGTGCCCCCAGAGAGAATCGAACTCCCATCTTCAGGTTCGAAGCCTGATATTCTATCCATTAAACTATAGGGGCTAAATTATATTATTGGAAAGGTTCGTCCCGCCATAAAGGCGGGATGCTCGGTTTTGTATCCGCTCTCTTCGTTCACAGACAAAACCGGCAAAGCCTGATATTCTATCCATTAAACTATAGGGGCAAATTGCGAAAATTGTTTCTTAAATGTATAGTATACACTATCATTTGTCAATATGATATGCCAAATTATTTAAATACAATTAATAATGAATTACATAGTTTGTCTGATTCCCATAAAGCAAAAATTTTGCAACGTTTTTTTAAAACAGGACCGGGAGAATATGGTTATGGTGATAAATTTTTGGGTATCGTTGTGCCAAATCAAAGGAAAATGGCCAAAAAATATTTTTCTTTAATTTCTTTTGATGAAGTGGTTAGTTTATTACGGAGTCATTATCACGAGGCACGGTTAACAGCTTTGTTTATTTTGGTTTTTAAATATGAAGAGTCGGAGTTGAGAGAAAAGAAAAAAATTTTTCAAATATATTTGAAAAATCTGCATTATATTGACAATTGGGATTTGGTTGATTTATCCGCACCCAAAATAATCGGCGATTATTTATTTGATAAAGATAAAAAAATATTAATAAAGCTAGCAAAAAGTAAACATTTATGGAGTAGGCGAGTGGCCATTCTTGCTTCGTATTACTTTATTAAGAAAAGGGATTGCGCTTGGACGCTAAAATTATCAAAGATTTTATTGCATGATAAGCATGACTTGATTCACAAAGCCGTTGGTTGGATGTTACGCGAGGTTGGAAAGAATTGCGGGGAGCAAATTGAAAAAAAATTCCTTGATTGCCATAAATTTGAAATGCCAAGAACGATGCTTCGTTACGCCATTGAGAAGTTTCCCGAAAAAGAAAGAAAGAAATACTTAGCTAAATAAAAAACCGCACTTTGTGCGTTTTTTTAATTATGTGGGTCGCCTGGGAGTCGGCTTCGACTCGCTCGGTCTTCCGACCTCGCGGTCTAGCCACCGCCTCGCGGTTTGTCTCGCCCGCAAGCTCGCCAAACATCGCTCCGGCGTTCGAATCCAGACGCGACCAAAGCAGTTTGGTCGCTTCGACCTCACAAATAAAAAACCGCACTTTGTGCGTTTTTTTAATTATGTGGGTCGCCTGGGATTCGAACCCAGGACCTTGTCCTTAAGAGGGACCTGCTCTACCAGCTGAGCTAGCAACCCGTTCGTTAATAGAAAAAATAATTAAACTTTTAAGCGTACCATTGTTAACCACAATATTTGCTAGCGAAGCTGGAAGCTGCCGTGCCCCGCACAACCCGAAGGGTTGTTGCTGGGGAGCTAGCAACCCGCGCTTGCAACTTTTAACTGTTTTAAAGCGGATCTCCCGGGTTTCTTTTTATCACATTTACACTTGGCCCCTTCCATCCTTTTATTTTTAATGCCGCTTCCGCCGCTTCAGTCTGAGCTTCTTGTTTACTCATCCCTTCGCCCGATGCAATCAATTCTTTTTCCAAATATACGCCGACTTTAAAAATTTTTGCGTGGTCCGGTCCGCTTTCCTCAAGTACTTTATAACTCGGTGTTACACCCATTATTTCTTGCGAGGATTTTCTGGAATTGGCTTTTCGCGTCCATATACAATCCATTTTCCAAAATATATGGAAGTTTTGGCAGAAGCCAACGTGAAATAAAATCTTTTGCGCTGTCATAACCGCTATCCAAATAAATCGCACCGGTTACAGCTTCAATCGTATTGGCCATAATATAGTCGCGGGCTTTTGTACCGGCATCTTTTGATTCGCCGTGGCTCAAAAATAAATATGATTCCATGCCGGTTTCATAGGCAACGCTTGCCAAGGTTTTTGCGTTAACAAGCGCCGCGCGCCAATTGGTTAATTCTCCTTCCGGATTGCCAAATTCATTAAATAAAAATTCAGTCACGATTAATTCCAATACCGCGTCGCCCAAAAATTCCAATCTTTCATTTTGGGCCAACGGAAAATCGCGATGCTCGTTCAAATATGAGCGATGAACAAAGGCCTGTACCAAGTATTCCGGGTTTTTAAAACTAAGTCCCATCTTTTTTTCAAAAGAGGGAAAGTTTTTTGCTATTATTTCAGGCCTGGTTAAAGTCATATAATTATTTAATTCTTTTTATTCTTTTTCAGATGAGCCACTATCCGTTCCGTCTTCTTCTTTGGCCATGTTTTTGAATATCGCGCCCAAAACTCCATTCACAAATTTGCCGGATGACGGACCGCCGTAACCTTTGGCCAGTTCAATTGCTTCGTTAATCGCTACTTTCGGCGGAACATCTTTGCCAAACACCAATTCATAAATTCCAACGCGCAAAACATTTCTGTCTACCACCGTGATTTGGTCAATCGGCCAGTCCGGGGCGTATTCGGAAATAATTTTATCGATTTTTTTTAAATTGGCTATTGTGCCGTTAATTAAGGCCACTGTAAAATCCTTTTCGTTCATGCCTTGGCCAAATTCATTCAAATTGTGTTCCAAAATAGTCGGCAAACGGTCGTTGTCTTGCCCGCGAAAATCCCATTCAAACAATGTTTGCATGGCGATGCTTCTTGCCAAATGGCGATTAGACATATAAATATAGGTCAAAGATTAAAGAGCTCGGCAGTGGCCGATGCGCAAAGCGCAATATTATTTTGCTTTTTTGGCGGCGCGGGCGGTTTTTCGCTTAACATTAATTACTTCTCGGCCCTTGTAGGTGCCACAAAAATCGCAAGCGCGATGCGGTTTGACCGGTTTTTTGCACTTGGGGCAAAGATTATATGTTGTTTCTGAAAGCGCGAAATGCGCGGCGCGACGGCGTTTATGCGAGGAAGTCCTGCGATGTCCGGGTAAGCCCATATTATTTCAATAATTAATAAAATTGAGTAAATCGGCGTTTATTATACAATAATTGGATGATTTTGGCAAGTCAGCTGTTTTTTGGCTAAATTTTGAGGATTTTGGGCGGTAAAGGCCAAGCCCTTGACAAAAGGGTAAAAATGTGATATACTAATCAGTTCCTTAAAAAATGGATTCAAGCGTTCAATAAAGGGTTGATAAGTGCAGAGACGATATTTTTGATTGATATGTCTATAGAATAATAATTAGCACCAACCTTTTATTGAACGTTCGAGTCCCAAAATTTTTTTGACAAGGAGGGTTTTCATGGAAAAGATGAAGTGTTCCGTGTGCGGGCGGCCGATCACCGACAAGACCAGGGGCTGGCTTCCCCACCGCAAGGTGGTCGAGGCGAAGCTCGGTCGCGAGGTGACGCTCGCCGACCTGCCCGCGTTCGCCCTTTGCCCCCAGCACGGGCTCGAGCTCAGGGCGATGAAGGACAAGCTCCCCAGGGACCTCGCCTACAAGTGCTTCACCTTCCGTTACGACCTGGTGGAGAAGGCGATGCTCGAGGTGGCGCAGGAGGAGGCGGAGCGCTTGGCGCGACGCCGGGTCCACACGGCCACGATCGCCGACCTGGTCGGCATCGACATGGTCGAGGACGAGGACAGCGTGATTCTCATCGTCGGCCCGCCGGCTCCCGTCGCCATGCATCCCACCGCCACCAGGCAGGAGAAGCCCGCCGCTGGCAAGAAGGCGAGGAAGGCCGCCACCGCCACCAAGAAGACGGCGGAGGCGTAGCAGAGAACTCAGGCCACTGATGCAACCCCCAACGACGAACACAGGAGGTCAAAATGCCCTTTCCGTAGCAAGGATAACATCACCCTGCGAACGCACGTGAACGTGCCGGAGTCACATACCGTAAGTTGTGAGAATCCACGCTGTGGACGCGAAGCCGAGTAACGCGTGAAACTCGGCCTTTAATTCTATGCCTGACATAAATGTCGGGCATAGTGAGAAGAAAATCTCAACGAAAAAAGGAGGTATGCAATGGGCGTTCTCGACCGTTGCTAACCAAAACCATACCGGAGATGACAGGGGGAGTCACACGCCCCGCCAATAAGTTGTGAGCCAAGTGGAAGCAGATCCACCCGGATGCCGAACCTAAGCAAATCGGCACCTTAATTTCGTTTCTGATTTAGAAAGGGCTTGCGAACCCCCTCTGCCGTATGCACGGCAAACGAGCAAAACAAGAGCGGGGTTCCATCGGGCCCATATGCGGGCCGGGAGAGAAATATGCGACTGAGCTCGTGAGCGCCATAGGCAGACGGCGCAATGACAAAAATAGAATACAAACTGCCTCGGCGCGCTGACGCCGGCCCCCACAATCCGGGCAAGACGATTTAGTCGCAGGACCTGTCCTGCCGTAAGTTGGTTTCTGGGACCGCCCGCGCCAGAAGATTAAAATGTCAGCTTCTCGCGCACTTCGTCCTTGCAGAAATCAAAAAACAGGCCGGTTTGCCTTCAAGCTGTAAGTTTGCTCGTTGGGGAAATCAACGAGTGACAATGGCCTCTGAAGGATGGTGTTCCGAGGGTGCTCGATCGTGGTCAAAAAAAATCGCACGCACCAAACACCAAAACAAAAAATAGCCCTTTCCTGCCCCCCGCCGAGAGTAATCTTCGCGGGGGCTTTTTTTATTGACAACAATTAATAGCTGTATTACAATTTTGAATCAAAAGAGGTTTTTGCTCATTAAAAACAAAATGATTGAATAAAAGGAGGATGAAATGAAAAACGGATTCATTGCAAAGTTTGGTTTTTTGGTGGAACACGCCTTGTTGTTTATTATCCGCGTAATGCTTCTGTTAATTATTTTTTTCTTCGGCATTAGTTTGATTTGCTACAGCTTCACGGGCCAGCCTCCTTGGATTTCATCTTTGGCAATTTTATCCGGTTTTTTGCTGATTATTTTAGGGTCTAATTTTGGCCATAATGATTTTCCGTGAGAGCAAGAATAACACTGTTTCAATCGTGGTTTCGTCCTTTCCAAACGCGTCGTTATTTTAACAGGCGCGTTTTTGTTTGCTTTTTGTTCATGATTGCGATAATATGAACATATTATGACCTTGAGAATTGAAACAAAATTTGATTTACCGAATAGCTGGCTCAAAGAAAATATTGAACGCCCGCCGTTTTGCCAATCCTTTGAATGGGAAGAAATTTTGTCGCGCGAAGGAAAAAACAGTGAACGGTTAGTTATTTTTTATAACGACGAACTGATTGCCATGGCGCTCATCGAGTATCAAAATATTTTGTTTGGTTGGCGGTATGCCTTTTGTCCTAAAGGGCCGATTGTAAAAATTTCAAAATCCGAATTTCAAATATCAAAAATATTTGAATTGATTAACGAATATTTAAAATTAAAAAAATGTATTTTTTTTAGGATTGAGCCATTTACCGTGGAGGAGCTAATTCAAAATTCAAAATTAAAAATTCTAAAATCAATTGATGTCAATCCGCGCGCCACTTTAATTTTAGACATGAATAAAATACCCGATGATTTACTCGGCGCTATGCATCAAAAAACGCGCTACAATATTAATTTGGCGCAAAAAAAGAATTTACGGGTATCAGACGACAAGAATGCCGATTTGTTTATGGATTTGATGAAGCGGACAGCCAAGCGAGATAAATTCCGTTTGCATGAAGAAAGACATTACCATGAAATAATTTTTTCTCCGTTAACTCATCAATTGACCGTTTATTTTGAAAGCAAACCGATTGCCACTGCCGTGTTTGCCGGATTTGGAGATACATTCACCTATGTTTTTGGCGCGTCCGACTATGAGCACCGTTCTTTGATGGCGCCATATTTGATTCAGTGGGAGGGGATTAAAATGGGTCAGAGGTATGGGTATAAATTTTATGATTTTTTTGGTGTTGCGCCGAGAGTTAATAAGCAAGAAGAAAAAGATTATGCGTTTGATCCAAAACACCAATATGCCGGAGTGACGCGCTTTAAACAAGGATTTGGTGGGGAGTATTTTGAAACACCGGGGACATTTGATTTGGTAATTACGCCATGGAAGTTTAAGCTTTATAGAATTTTACGCGCCATAAGAAGAATATTTTAGTTTTGTCCTCGTAGTTCAATGGATAGAATATCTCCCTCCGAAGGAGATGATGTGCGTTCGATTCGCGCCGAGGGCACCAATCAAATAAAAAAACACCCCACATTGCGCGGGGTGTTTTAAAAAATATTTTTATGCCAGAGTTTCGCCGTTGGTATTTTCAATCAAAGTGACGCTGGCTACTTTGGCGCTTTCTTCTTTGAATCGCATCAAACGCACGCCTTGAGTGGCTCGGCCTGATACAGAAACCGCTTTTAACGGCAGGCGGATTGTCTGACCCTTGTTTGACATCAGTAATAAATCATAATTATCTTCTTTTGAGCCATCAACCAAACAAGCGTGAATCAGGTTGCCGGTTTTTTGCGTGATTTCGGCTGTTTTAATTCCGCTTCCGCCTCGGCCTTGTACTTTGTATTGCGATAATGCCAGTTCGCTTGCCCATGCCGTTTTCGCCCACTAGTTAAAAGTTCAAGATTTTTATTACTTGGGTCGACAATATCCATGGAAATCACTTCGTCTTTGTCGTGAAGGCGAATACCGCGAACACCGGCCGCGGTTCTTCCCATCGGGCGCACATCATTTTCTTCAAAACGAATAGCCTGGCCTTTTAGCGTAATAATACTAATTTCGTCTTTGCCCGACGAAGGTTTGACCCATTCCATTGAATCATCGCCTTTTAGTTTCAAGGCGATCAAACCGGAACGACGGACATTGGCGAAATCTTCAAGAGATGTTTTTTTGATCAAACCTTTTTTGGTCACCATTACCAAATATTTCGCGTCAGTCATATTGGCCATAGCGAGCATGGTCGCCACTTTTTCGTTTGGCGCCAATTGCAAAAAGTTGACCAAAGCTTGGCCTTTGGCTGTTCGGCTTCCTTGCGGAATATCATAGGCCATAAGTTGGAAGGCACGCCCACGATTGGTAAAGAATAAAATATTGTCGTGCGTATTGGTCATTTGAAGCATGTCCACCGATTCTTCTTCTTTGGTAGTAACTCCGATGACTCCTTTGCCTCCGCGTGATTGCTGGCGGAAAGTGTCTGGCGGTAATCGTTTGATATAACCGTCGGTTGTCGTCATAATAATGGTCGGTTCGTTCGGTACCAAATCTTCAACCGTGAATTCTTTAATGCCGTGCGCCACAATTTGTGTCCTTCGTTGGTTCGGCGAATTTGTCTTTTATTTCCTCAGTTTCGGTTTTGATAATACTTAAAATTCTTGATTCAGAAGCGAGTATTGATTCCAGTTCTTTGATTATTGCTTTCTTTTCTTTTAATTCATCTTCAATTTTTTGTGCTTTCCAAATTAGCCAGTTGTTGCAATTTCATTTCCAAAATGGCGGTCGCTTGGCGGTCGGTAAATTTGAATTTGGTGATCAAATTGATTTTTGCTTCGTCTTTGTCTTTGGAAGCGCGGATGGTTTTGATGACCAAATCGATTTTATCCAAGGCCATTTTTAAACCCTCCAAAATATGGGCGCGATCTTTGGCTTTGGCCAAATCAAATTCGGTTCGTCGGCGGATTACCACTTGGCGGTGTTTGATAAATTCTTCCAAAATGGTTTTTAAATTCAAAATTCGTGGTTGAATACCATCAACCAATGCCAGCATGTTGGAGTGGAAAGTAGTTTGCAGTTCGGTTATTTTAAAAAGTTGATTTAAAATTTTTTTGGGGTAAGAATCTTTTTTAAGGTCAACCACCACGCGAACCCCGTCTTTGTTTGATTCGTCGCGCAGGTCTTTAATTCCTTCCAGCTTTTTTTCTTGGACCAAGCCGGCGATTTTTTCGAGCAGGGTCGCCTTATTCACTTGGTAGGGGATTTCAGTAACAATAATTTGAAAATGCCCGGCTTTGGCTTCGTGGATTTCCGCTTTGGCGCGAAGTACAATTCCGCCTTTGCCCGTGGCATACATGCCGGCAATATCTTTTTTGTTGTAAATAATTCCGCCAGTCGGGAAGTCAGGGCCTTTAATTACTTCGGTTAAGTCTTCGATGGTTGTTTTGGGATTTTTTATGAGCATGATAACACCATCGCAAAGTTCACCAAGATTGTGAGGTGCAATGGTGGTGGACATGCCGACAGCAATACCCATCGTCCCATTAAGCAAAAGATTTGGTACTTTGGAAGGCAAGACCGCCGGTTCTTTATGGGAACCGTCATAAGTGGAAATAAAATCAACCGTGTTTTTATCAATATCAAAAAGCATTTCTTCGGCCAGTGAAGCGAGTTTGGCTTCGGTGTAACGCATGGCGGCGGCACTGTCGCCGTCCATTGAACCAAAATTACCTTGGCCATCCACAAATACTTGACGCATGGAAAAGTCCTGCGCCATACGCACCATGGAATCATAAATAGCCGCGTCGCCGTGCGGGTGATATTTGGCCATTACCTCACCGACCACGTGGGCGGATTTGCGGTATTTGGAAGTGTGTTTGAGTCCAATATCCCACATGGCATACATAATTCTGCGGTGTACTGGTTTGAAACCGTCGCGTACATCGGGCAAGGCGCGCGAAACAATAACGCTCATGGCGTATTCCAAATATGATTGTTTTACTTCTTCGGCAATCGGCGCGTCAATCAATTTGCCGACGTTTTCTCCAAATGACATTTTATCTTGCGCGTTTTTCATAGTTTATTAATCATTCAATTATTTGTGAATTTATTTTTTCTTCTGTTTGGGTAAGCGTATCTGCGGATTCTTCGGTTGAAGAAGTGGACGTGCTGTTTGCATTAATAATATTTTCCTCCGTGCTTGTGTTAACCTCGGCAATAATTTCTGATAGTTTTGATTTTACCGCTTCATAAGCGGCCTCACGCGTTGCCTGGTCGTTTGAAATTGCTTGTTCGCTGGCCTTCCATTGTTCTTGAGTATTTTTTATTAGTTCAAACTCCGGAGTTTTATCCCAATCGGCGGAAACAAATTGATTTTTTAAGGCAAAACCCCAAAGCACGGCAATAATGATAGACATGGAAATTACGCATATTTTAAGAACCATCCATTTGTGGTCATTATCGGCCTGTTTTTTTTCCCAGGCGGTAGGTTTTTTTGGCGTATGTTTTTTCGCCTTCATATTAATAATTCTTTTCAAGTACAAATAATTTAGTTTCTTCTTGAGGTAAATCTTTTTTCTTAATGATTATTTTTTTATCGGTCATGTCCGCTTTTAACCCAAGATTTTTTATGAATTCAGTTATTGAATCAGCGTCCGGGTCGGTATCGCACTCATAGGCAACCGGAATAATAACTCGCGGTTCAAGGGCGGTGACTGTGGCCACGGCATCAGTCGCATCAAGCACTCCGGTTTTTTTACCGCCAATGGGCACGAAAAGAATATCAGGGCTTCCCAATTTTGCGATTGTTTCAGTATTTAATTTTTTATTGATTTTCCCCAAATGAGCTATGGTTAGACCTTCCGCAAGAATTTTGAAAACAATCGATTGGTTTTCTTCGGAACCGGGCAAAGCATAAATCATCACATTTTTTTGTTCAACCTCGCCCAAAGTGTCAAGAACAAGAGGGTCCTGGCTTAGTGTGGCGGAATTATCAAGGCCACGTGAAAACAAAGCGATTTGCGGAGAAAAACTGCGTGGAAATTCACCGATTTTTGGTTTGTAGGCATCAATTAAAATAACCACATCCTCGTCTTTGAGGTTTTTTGTTTGCAGTTTTACGCAGGTTTGTCCAAGCCAATTTAGGTGCATAGAGTTAACATTTATATTATTTTATTTATAAGACCGAAACGTCATTTGTGCGTATATTTTACATTAATCTGTGATTAAATTCAAGGCCAAAATGGGGATAATCTATCGAGTTTTTATGGCTAAAATTAGCCGTAAATTAAAAGTTGACAAAAAGTATTGGCTGTGATAATATTATTTCGACAATAAATATTTAAATCCGGCCCGTTTTAGAGGCTGGAACTCTGACTTGAAATAATATCAAGGAGGGTTAAGCGGATTTTTTTTATTTTTATAAAGATAAAAAATCCACATATATATGTCTGATTTCAAAAAAATGCTGGAGGATCATTTGATAAATTACCCCAATGTGGGCGATATTATCAAAGGTACGGTAATTTCAATTGATAAAAATGAAGTCCGTATTGATGTGCAAAATTTAACCACAGCCGTGGTGCGCGGGCGAGAATTGTTTACTGAATCGCGCGAATACGCAGCGTTAAAGCCGGGCGATGAAGTGGAAGCGACTGTAATTGATTTGGAAAATGAGAACGGTGAAATGGAATTATCATTTAGAATCGCCGGAATGCAAAGAGTTTGGGATAATATGCGCAAATGGATGTCTCAGGGCATCACCATTAAAGCAAAAGTTTTGGCCGCGAACAAAGGTGGTCTCATGATGCAAGCCGGAGCGCTTGCCGGGTTTATGCCGGTATCGCAATTGAATCCGGATCATTATCCGCGCGTCGCCGGGGGTGATAAAAACAGAATATTAGAAAAACTTCAAGAATTAATTAGCTTGGAATTGGAAGTAAAAGTGATTGATGTTGACGAAAAAGAAGAAAAATTAATTGTTTCAGAAAAAGCGGTTTGGGAAGACGCGCAGAAAGCGGTTTTGGAAGCATATAAAGTGGGGGATATTGTTGACGGAGAAGTCAGCGCCCTCACTTCATTCGGCGCTTTTGTGCGATTTGGCGAAGATTTGGAAGGTTTGGTTCATATTTCGGAAATTGCTTGGCAAAGAATTGACCACCCCAAAGATTTGCTCAAAGTCGGCGATAAAATTCGCGCTCAAATTATTCAGCTTGACCACTCAAAAATATATTTGTCCGTTAAACGTTTGGTTGACGACCCGTGGAAAAAAGCAAAAGACAAATATAAAGTCGGTGAAACGGTAAAAGGTAAAATTATAAAAATCGAACCGTTTGGCTTGATGGTCGGGCTTGATGATGAAATTCACGGTTTAGCGCATATTTCGGAATTATCCGATGAGCCGATTGGAAACATTGAAGACAAATACAAGGTCGGCCAGGAAGCTGATTTTGTGATCGTTTCTTTGGAACCGACAGAACATCGTTTGGGTTTGCGTGCCGAGGGCGTTAAAGGTAAAGCCGGGCGCAAAGCTGAAGAAGAAAAAGAAACAGCAAAAAATAAAGAAGAGGAGCCGGCTGTTAAGACGGAAGATACGGAGAAAGAAAAAAATGAAGAACCGGTTGAAAAAGAATCTGCCGAATAAATAAACGCTGATGTACACGGTCCGATGTCTTATAGAAGAAATTGATAATGAAATAGTCCCGTCACTCGCGAGTGACGGGATTTTAGTCCCCTTGATATTTTTGGCATTTTAGCGTAAAATAGCCATAATTATCCAATATAATATATAAATAAATATGAAAGATTTTATCAAGAATTTTTTGATTATTTTTTGCGCTCTTCTCATTGTCGCGGCGGTTTTAAGTTTTTTTAAAGTCGGTAGCAAAGAAGAAACATCCACAGTCGGGCTTGCCAAATTGGCCGAGCAAATTAATGCCGGAGAAGTAAAAAAAGTTACAGTAGAAGGTGATTTACTAAAAGTTGAGTTGATGGGCGAAGACGCAAAAATGCAAGAAGTAAAAAAAGAACCAACTGAATCGTTTGGTGATATTATGAATAATTATGGTGTGACTGAAGAAGCCAAAAAAGGAATTGAAGTGGAGGTTAAAGATGAAAGCTCGTGGAAATTTTGGGCGGCTAATTTGATACCGGCATTACTGCCTCTTATCATTATTATCGCCTTCTTCTTTTTTATGAGTCGAGGCGTGCAGGGGATGAACAGCAAGGCAATGGGTTTTGGAGAAAGTAACCCCAGAACGGTTAATCCGAATGATAATGCCAAAAAAACATTTAATGACGTGGCCGGTGCGGCAGAAGCAAAAACAGAATTGGTGGAAATTGTGGACTTTTTGAAACATCCGAAAAAATTTGCCGACATGGGAGCAAAAATTCCCAAAGGTGTGCTTTTGATGGGCGCGCCGGGAACCGGCAAAACATTGCTTGCCAAAGCAATCGCCGGTGAAGCTGATGTGCCGTTTTTTCATATGTCTGGGTCGGAGTTTGTGGAAATGTTTGTGGGCGTTGGAGCTTCTCGTGTTCGCGATTTGTTTCGCAAAGCCAAAAAAGAAGCCCCGGCTATTGTGTTTATTGATGAAATTGACGCAGTCGGACGCAGACGAGGTTCCGGTCTTGGTGGCGGGCACGATGAAAGAGAGCAGACTCTTAATCAAATTCTTGTGGAAATGGACGGGTTTGACCCGAATATTGGCGTGATTGTGGTCGCCGCCACAAACAGACCGGATGTGCTTGATCCGGCACTACTTCGTCCGGGAAGATTTGATCGCCGTGTGGTTTTGGATTTGCCGGATATTAAAGACAGAGAAGAGATTTTGGGGATCCACGCGGTCAATAAGCCGATTGCCAAAGAAGTGTCACTGCGAAAAATTGCTGAACGCACCCCCGGATTTTCTGGAGCTGATTTGGAAAACCTTTTGAATGAAGCGGCTATTTTGACCGTCCGCCGAGGAATGAAAAAAGTCGGCGAAGCGGAAATTCTTGAAAGCGTGGAAAAAGTTTTGCTCGGGCCCGAACGCAAAAGCCGAATTGTTTCGGAAAAAGAAAAAAAGATGACTGCGTATCATGAAGCCGGCCACGCTATTGTTGGTCATTTATTACCCAATTGCGACCAAGTGCGCAAGGTGTCAATCATCTCGCGCGGTCAGGCCGGCGGTTATACCCTCAAAATGCCAAGCGAAGACAAGCGGTATCGCACATTGGCGGAGTTTAACGATGAACTTGCCATGTCACTCGGCGGTTATGTGGTAGAAAAAATGATATTTGGGGATGACATGATTTCTACCGGGCCTTCAGCTGATTTGAGAAGCGCAACACAAATCGCCAAAGATATGGTAACCCGTTATGGCATGAGCAAGTTGGGTCCGCGCACATTTGGCGAACGCGAAGAAATGATTTTCTTGGGACGTGAAATTCACGAACAACAAGATTACAGCGATAAAACCGCGGAAGCGATTGATAGTGAAGTGAGCGCCATTATCGGCGAGGCAATGAACAAAGCCAAAAAAGTTTTAACCGAAAACAAAGACAAACTCGAAGCAATGGTAGCACGCCTCATGGAAAAAGAAACCATTGAGCAGGATGAAATTGTCGAGATAATGGGGTAAAAAAAACCCGCCAGTCACAACTGGCGGGTTTTTTAATTTATTATCATTTTACACTCTTCACCAAAATCTTTAATTTATCCGCCACGCTCGGGGTTTTGCTCACCCAGCTTGGTGTGAATTTGATTTCCATTCCCGTCACATGAGGGAGCGAAACAATGTATCTTTCAATCTCTCCTTTTTGTTTGTTCAAAAAGTTTTCTTTGTTTAGCATTGGCGCGTTGGCATCAAGGGTCATTATCGCTTCCGTGCTGATTTGAATTTGCGCTGATTTATTTGACGGATCAATGGCGGCAATTTCTAACTTTGGTTCACTGCCAATAGAAACAATTTTTTCCGAATTCATGTCTACGCTTTTTTCAACTTCTTTTTTTATCAAATCGCTTAAATCATTTTCATTGTAAAAAATAATAATCAGAGTGCTCGTGCCGGAGATTTTAAATTCACTTGTTTCTGACCCGATGGCATGCGATGAAGTCGCTCGGCTCTGCGTTACGGCCACAATTTTTTGGTCAAGTCCGGTGTGACTCTCTTCAAAATTTTTCAAAAATTCATCTTTTGTTTTGTTGGCAAAATCAGTTTCACCCGCTTTGTAATCGGCCTCGGACACCACTCCCACTTTGCCGGAGCCACCACTCATCGGTTTCTCACTTTCAGCATAAACAAACTTTTGTCGTTCAAGAGAAAGTCCGGGAATAGTGAATTGCGAAGGCCCAATATCAAAAGATGCACCGCCCTCATCAGCATAAACTTCGGCCGTGATTTGCCCGCCGGCGGGAATAGTCACTCGGTCGTTCAAGCGGAATAATTTATTGTCGGGCGTGAGCAGGCGAGTGGTTTTGACCAAAGTTTGCGCCTCGCTTAATTTGTTATAAATAATGACCTCACCTTTAGCAGTGCCGTCAACTTCTTTGGTGGCTGTGGGCGTGTATTTTTCCGACCAATAAAATTCCGTGGAGGTGACAATGGACGAAAGCGATTTATCTGAATTTTTTTCCGCTTCAGCTGTCACAATAAAATTAACTGTTTTTGAATCTTCTTTGGCAACAATCGTAATTTCCGTTTTTTTGAGCATGGTGAAAATAACAATACCCAAAAGAACAACGGTTATTAAAAGAAAAGTCAAAGCAATAATGCGATATACTTTTACCGGTGGTTCCGGTATTGTTTGAGTTTGCAAGCGGTGAGTTATCATATGTTTATTTTAGCGTTTTATTCTATTTATATTATATCACATTATTCATCGGCCACATCAAATACTTCGGCAATGCTCGTTATTTTATCGAGTGCTTTTAAAATGCCATCTTGGGCCATTGTTACCATACCGTTTTTGACGGCGATTTCTTGGATAGTATATTCAGATACTTGGGCACTCAATATTATCTGTTCGATTTCTTTATTCATGGTAAAGATTTCGTAAATTCCGATTCGCCCTTTGTAGCCAAGCCCCGAGCATTTGGGGCAACCGGCGCCTTTATAAAATTTTAAATTATTTAAATCAACTTTGTTTCTTTCAGCCTCCGGTAGAGTGTTTAATAAGTTCATTACTCGCTCCATTTTTTCACTGTCCAAATTATCTTCTTCAATGCAATGTTCGCAAATACGCCTGACCAAGCGCTGGCCGATGATGGCGTTGAGTGCCGGAGCAAGCAAAAATGGCTTTACCCCCATGGATAAAAAGCGGGGGATGGCGCCAGAGGCTGAGTTGGTATGAATGGTTGAAAGCATCAAATGGCCGGTTAAAGCGGCTTGAATGGCGATTTCCGCGGTTTCCAAATCACGGATTTCGCCGACCATACAAATATCAGGGTCTTGGCGCAGAATTGAGCGCAGACCTTTTGCAAAAGTGTAATCATGGCTCGGGTCAACCTGACTTTGGTTAATACCTTCCATTTTAATTTCCACCGGGTCTTCCAAAGTAATAATTTTTACACCCGGTTTGTTAAGTGTGCGCAAAATCGCGTACAATGTGGTGGTTTTACCGGAACCGGTCGGACCGGTGGTAATAATCATGCCGTTTGGCCGTTCAACTTCTCGGCGCAATCGTTCATAGGCTTCTCCGCGGAGTCCCAAATTGTCGTATGTCACTCCTTTTGACCCACTATGTAAAATTCTCATCACAATTGATTCGCCATAGGTGGTTGGCATGGTGGAAACACGAACGTCGAGCGAGCCGGATTCCAAGCGTAATGTCACTCGACCGTCTTGCGGTTTGTCGGTAATGTTGATTTTTAATCCGGCCAAAAGTTTGATACGCGAAACAAATTTTTTCCATTGATCTTTTGGTAGGTTTGATACTTCGTGAAGAACGCCATCGATGCGATAGCGCACGGCGATGCCTTTATCTTCGGCTTCAACATGAATGTCTGAAGAATTGGTTTTGAGCGCGGCCGCAATCATCAAAGTTAAAATATCGGTGATGGAAATATTTTTGAACATCCCCTCTAAAGCTTGTAAATTTTCTATTCCTTCTTGGAAACGGCTCAATTCTTCATCGGTAATGTTAATTTCTTTGGATATTGGTTTAATGATTGGCAAAGTGGCGTAAAGTTTCAACGCCGAGTCAAGCGAGTGCTCGGAAATTAAATAAATTTGCGCTTTTGCGTGGTGTCGTTCGCCGATTTGGTAGGCAAATTCTTCGATTTCCGGCGTTAATTCCATTACGCCGATACGCAAATCATCTGGAGTAAAATAAAAACAAATCGTCTTTTTTTCACGAGCGTCCTTTTCGCTAATAACCTTGAGAGATTCAGCGGAAATCGGGAAACCGGAGAGTGAAATATATGGCAAATTTAACGTAACAGCGCGCGACGCGGTTTCTTCTTCTTTGGATTTTATGTCAATTTCTCGAATTTTTGCATCGAATTTTTCTTGCGTTGTTGGCGTGCCTGACGGCGCAGTGCCGGATTTTTTTAGCAAATCGGAAATTGATGGGAAATCAGTCATAATTATTTTTTGAAAAACCCTTGAACATGATGAATTAAGCGAGAGAAAATTCCTTCATGATGCATTTTCATAAACATATGCATCCAGACACTCGTATAGAATGTGTTGTAAATCGCGCCGAATAAAGCAATAACAATGATGGTGATTACGAGTCCGACTAAAGTTCCGAGTATGGCGATAAAAGGCGAAGAAAAAACTCCGGCGATAATCCAAATAAAAATGGAAGGAATAAAGGCGTAAGAAATTAAAGCGGCAAAAATCGCCACAAGCGCCAGGTCGATTAATGTGAGAATAGCACTAATTTCAAAAGAAACCAAAAGATGCTCGTGAAATAATTGCCAGGCTTTTTTTAAAGCTTTAACAGGGGATTTATTATCAATTACCGTGTAGCCGGCGGTAAAAATTGATAATGCCGAAATTACCCAGCCAAGCGCCACAACTATTATCAAAGCGGTGATGCTTATTAATAAGTTGACCGTTCCTTCATAAAATGGAAAATAATACCAAATCAAACCGAATATAATTACGATTGCAAATAAAGAGATTTTTCTGATTGTTTCAATGGCGAAAATACGCCAAAAATATTTAAGACCCGTATTCCAGATTTTTGTTAGTTTCGGTTCGGTTTTCTTTTTGTAAAAATCGGCGATAGCGATAAGAAGAGATGTTTTGGCAATAACAGAGATGTAAATAACCGCGCCAAATAGTACGAGCATTATGCCGATTAGCCAAATTGTCCAAATAGTGGAATACAGTCCGGAAGCTCCCAGTTCGGGCCAGTTAAATCGAGTTATTAAAGGGCCGTTGGCGTTTGCATTAGACCCCATTATGGTAATTAATTGCGAAAAAAAGCTACTTAAGCCAAATGAACCTGCAAAAAGCGCGGAAAGCAAGCCCAGTAGCCAAAGCGTTGTGTTTTTTCTGACAAGTTTCCATGCCTCTTTGACTGATTCTCTGTAAATTGATTTTGGCATATTTTATTTTTTTGTTTTTTTAGTTGTTGATTTTTTTAATCTCTTTTTATCAATCTGGCGACTAAAGTAGGCTTCAAAAAATCCCCAAAATGATATTATTCCGGCAACTAAAATCATGATAATTAAAAATAAAAGTGAAAGGGAAGCGGAGTCAAAAGTGAGAGGGCCGATTTTTAAAAATACGTAAGGCAGTTGGTCAACCGAACAGACGGTTGAAGTAACAATGTTAACTATCGGAGTTATTTCGGTTGTTGGCTCCTCTGGGACGGTTGTGGTTATGGTAGTGGTTGGAATATAAATTGTCGGTTCGGGCAATGGAATTGGTTTTGGCGGTTCCGGGGCAACTTTTTTTTCAATAATAGTAACAGTGCCACCTCCGCGAGAAGTTAATATATTTGTGCCAAGGCCGTCATTGGCAAGCACCTGGGCGCTTGAAACGGAAAGATTGGCTTGGCCCAATGCTTTTGCACGTAAATTAAGCGTTACCAACCGTCCGCTTTTTCCCGAATAGCCCGGATTCAAGACAATACCAGAGAAAGAGGCCGAGCCGTTAACATTCGAAAAAACCGGGTTTTCCACCATTAAAGAGAAAATAGAGTTTTTTGTGGAAACGGAAATCATTTCCAATTTGTCGGTCGGATAATTAATGGTGGCTTGAGCCGCGTTCATTGCTTGGTCGGCGGAAGACACAAAAAGACTGACTTGGAAAGAATCTCCTATGGTGTAAGTAGGAGAAGCCGGTGAAAAATACAGCGTAGCCGATTTGGCTTCCGTAACAAAAAAGAACAATCCCAAGAAAAAAATACTAAATAATAGCACTTTATTTTTTAACCCTCCGTTTAACATATATGCAAAATATCACGCCAAAAAACAGCGTTATTAATATTATACTCCAAAAAATAATATTTTCATACCATTTTATTGGATTCATTGCGGGTAAAAGAGAATCCCGTTCATTGTTAAGATTATCAATAGCGACAACTTTTATTAAACTTTTTAATTTTTGGTCGCTGAGTAAATATGGACTGTTTGCCGTTTTCCATTGGCCGAAGCGGTATTTAATCCCAAAAAATTCATACTGTCTTTGCTCCAAAATTTTATAATGACTAATGCCACTTTGCTTATCTTCGGTATGAAAAATTAAGGCATATTTCCCATCAAACAAAAGGTCGTCCTTTATAATTTCAATTTGAAAAATATCCGGCGGTTCCGTATCTTCCAAAATAATTTCGGTCGGTATTTCAGCGGTTTCCTGGATTATGTTGATGGTGAGTTTTGGGGCGTCTACATTATCATCGGTACCGATGCCGTTATTAATAAGAGCGCGAAAATTACTCTGGTCAATTTGAACAATACCAATTTTTTTTGCCTTTATTATGAAGGAAAAAATATTAATTTTGCCGACAAAACCGTTCGGTACAATACCGGAAAAATTAATAATATTATTATTCAGTTCCGGTTTCTCAATCCATAAATTAACACCGCTTTCGCCGATAATAATATTTTTAATAAAAATATAATCAGTCGGTATAATAAGTTGTCCGCTTATGGCGTTTATGGGATTTTCATTAGCGTCAACAAAAAAATCAATTTTTATTTCATCATTTCTGCTAATCTCAATATTATGAGGATTAAATAAAAAATCAGCCGCTTTCGCGGGGGTTGAAAAAAATAATAAAGCGGAAATTATAAAAACAAAAAATAAAAAAGATTTTTTCATATTTTTAACCGGTCCAATAATAAGCGAGAATAGAAAAATCAACCAAGTCTATCTTACTGTCCCCGCTTAATTGGTCATTTTCAATAATAATAAATTCAGGACTAATTGTTCGTCTGAACCAATAAGCGGTAATTGAAAAATCAACTAAGTTGACTCGGCAATCATAATTAACGTCGCCTTTTTGTGGGCAAATGCCTGTGGGTTTTTCTATGGTTGAAGTTCCGACGGAAAAATTTTGAAGTAAAGAATATTCGCTTGTCAGTTCCCCGAGTTTTGCTTTTGCTTTGACCGCGTATTGGCCTAATTGTAATTGGCCGTTAAAAAGATATTCATACACCCCGATTTGATTAGCGTTAGTGTTAAGGGTTGTCGTCGGGTTTCCGATCAAAGGCGTAAGATAAATCGTGATTTGAGAATTTGGCGCACTTTGGCCAAATATTTTAATTGTTTCGTTCTCTTTTATTTGCGTCTTATCAATAGATAAAGTTGGCGGTAGTAAAATATTATTTATAGTAATATTTTGATTTTGGTTGACAGTTATATTAAAAGTTACAGAGGCGCTTTTTTTACCCGTTGCATCCTCATAATATATTATAAAATTGTATGTTCCTGCGGTAAGATATCTGATAGAAGCAGAAAAATCACCGTTAAGATTTGATAAAACACTTGAGGTTAAAATTCCACCTTTAAGAATTTTTACTGATGAACCGGGAGCAGTTTTTCCAGAAAAAGCGACCGAAGAATAGAGTGTAATTCCGCCTCCACCTCCGCCCCCGCCTCCACCTCCGCTACAAGCGGAACACATGGTACCCCCGCAATCCACGCCGGTTTCATCGTAGTTTTTTATTCCGTCAACACAATGGTTATATGGAACTGATGAACTGACTTGGATATTTATATTTTGTTGTGAAGTAACACCAAACACAGCAATTGGCAAAACAATGCCAACAATAAAAATGCCGATGTAAACTAAAATCCGCATTTCAATAAAATTTGAAAAAATACTGATTAATTTTTTCATGATTATTGTGTCGGCCGTGTTAAACTTTAACAATTTTGTATTTGGTTTTAAATGCCCTGGTAATGATCCATAACAACAAAATTACCGCCAAAATAATTAAAGCTTCTTGCCATGGGAAAACCCAGATAATAATTGATTTTGAAGCGATTTCCGGGCCACCTTCCTCCATTTGAGCGTTAATAGTAATTTTGACAGGGCCGAACATGTATTTTTTGTCCCATTTTGATGCGTATGTTCGGTCATAACCGGGGAATACTACTCCCGGCTTGTTTAAATCAGTTTCAGCTTTTCCGGGATTATAAAATTCTGCTTCATTTTTCATCCAAAGATTTTTGTACGTAACATTACCAATGGGCGTGAAATATGAATTACCATCATTTTTTAATTTGAATCTAACATCAACCGGACCATGGCTCAAAAACTTTGGCACATCAATCCATGATATGTGAGCGCCTTTGTTTATGTCCCCAGTTACTTCAAACAAAAGTACAGACCCGACTCTTCCACTGACGCTTATGCCACTTTCGGTATTTTCTTTTTCATCCGCGGGTAAAGCTCGGAAAAGTACGGCGCCAAAATGTCCGCCCGGTTGAGCGTCAAGAGGCACTTCAATTGAAAAATTAACAGCTCGTCTTTCTTTGGGTTCTAAAATAAAATCACTATCATCTTCAAATTTGACCCAGGAAGAAATTCCCCAGCCCGTATCAACTTCCCCTAAGAGTTCAACCGCCCCCTCGGCTCCCCCCATTAAATTTTCTTTTTCCAAACGAATTTTTACTGATTCATTTTCGCTTGAATTAATAATATTGACCGTTCCCTCGAATGTTTGTCCTGGGTCTATTTGCCCTTTAACCGAAAGTGGGTAAGTAGAAATAGAAAGCTGCGCAAAGGCAGCTTCTATTTTTACTAAACTAATTATTCCGGCTAAAAGGAGGGCAATGCCGATTGTGAGTTTTGCTCTCCGCATAAAATTAAATTATGGATTTGTAATCGCGGTAAAGGTAATATCGCCGTAATAAACACCAGACTGCTGAGTTCCCGGAGCATCGGCTCTGAATTCATAGGCAACATTTTGCGTTGCGCCCACATAACTGCCAATTCCAGTTACCTGTTGGTTGGATGTTGGGAAACCGGCCCAAAGTTTTGTGCCTGCATCCGCGCCCCAAAGAGTGGTTGAAACCAAAGCCACGTCAGTACCTGTATCCATTAATCTGAAAGATAAATTAGCTCCCGGAGTGGCGCTCGAATTTGGCGTGGCATAAGTCCAAGCAGTGGCGTCCGGAAAAGTAACATCAGGTGTTGAGGTTCCGTTCAAATTAAGCGTTGAAGTGGCGTCATCTCTTCTTACTTGCAAATTCCAACCGTTGTAATCATTGGTCGTAACCGTTAATGAAGTACCGGCAAAAATTGGCACTCCCGGGGTTAGAGTACCCATATTCACGGTAGTGGTAGCCAAAGTTAAAGTTATCGTTGACGTAACCGTCAAGATAATTGTTTGAGTGTCAGAATCGCTTGCGGCAATCGCCGGTTTTAGGTTGGCTAAACCCAAAATGCCAATTGTTGCGCAAAATAACGCGACTAACACTAATGATGAGAGTATCCTCCTCATAGTATTGTATATAAAATTAATTAATAGAATAATTAAATATAATCCAATTTAATTATAGCATAAATAATGATATTTATCATTGTTAAAGTTATCCACAGTTAATTAAAATTGTAGCTTATTTGTTGTTACATCTATTTTTAGGTATAATAAAGATATATGTTTCATAAAAGATATTTTTTGATAGTAGGAATTATTTTTTTATTGACCGTATCAATAGCTCACGCAAATACCGCCGATAGGGAAGTTTACAATTCCACATATCACGACGCCACATCATCCGGTTTTGAAATAAAGGGCGGTGTTGGCGACCCGGCGGTAGGCCGTTCCGCCAGTTCAAATTTTATTTTGGATCACGGTCTTGTTATTGAATTTGGAATGATGACGTTAACTATTGCAACCAGCGTTGATTTTGGTATTATTGTTCCGCTTGTGCCTTCATTCGCTTTTTCAACAGCCACAGTTGATATGGTCGGCGCTTATAATGGCTATAATTTATCAGTAAATCGCGAAGACACCACTTCGACTTTGAACATGAATGGCTCGTCTTCTCCGGATGTTGCTTTTCCGGATGAGATTGATTGGAATCCGACGGGTTCCGGCAATGCCACCAGTTCGCCGGGTGATAATTTGAGTTTTAGAGTTTGGCAAACCGGCTCCGATTCATATTACGATAGTGCTTGGTGGGGAGCAAGCGACACTTCGGGAACCGCAAAATATGCCGGTTTTCCATTGTTAATGCAACAATTTATGAATTGTGCCTCATGTAATTTTGGCTTGTCTAATACTGTTATCGGTTATCGTGTTTCAGCCCCAGTGTCACAAATGACAGGGGTATATTCCGGCATGATTACTATAACCGCACTCGTCAATCCTTGATTCTTTTTTTAGTTTTTTTGAGCTGTGGATTTTATCCACAGTTTTTTATTTTAATAGCAACAAATAAATTCAATTTTGTGCTATAATAAAGATACAATTTTATGCACTGGAGGGCGAAATACAATTTTGGTCCTAATTTTAAGGACAAAGTAAAGGAAGTAAAAAAAATATTGCTTTTATTTTTTGTTTTTCTTATCTTTTTTTTAGCTGAAAAAGCAATCGCCATCCCTAATTCAATAAATTATCAAGCGAGATTGCGTGATAATTTGGGCTCGCCAATTGCCGTTTCCACAACCATACAGTTTTCAATTTACAATCACATCTCAAATGGTTCTTCCGGCGACACGCCCGATCAAAACGGACCTTTACTTTGGAAAGAAACTTATGACCAAAGCAGTGGGGCGTGCGCAGAAATTTTGCCAGACGCACAAGGATATTTCACTTTAACTTTGGGCGATTGCACGGGCTTCCCGAGTTATCTGGATTTTTCCAGCGGGACATATTATTTGGGAGTGAAAATTGAAAGCAATTCGGAATCAAGCCCCAGAGTTAAATTGAACGCCCATCCGTATGCTTTGAATTCACACAGAGTGGATGGATTCCACGCCACTTCAACGGCAACTGCCGGTCAGCTCTTGGCACTTGGCGATGATTTGAGTTTTGATATTGGCGCGGGAGTTTATTCAGGCGCATCAATAAATTTAACATCAACCACTGCCACATCGAGTATCGCGGGCAATCTTTATGTTTCCGGTAATTCCACTTTTGCCACTGCCACAATAAGTAATTTGATTATTTCCGGCGCTTCTTCTTTTACCGATATTTCTTGGACCAGTGCCACAGGCACAAATCTCTATTTGACGAGCAATTTAACTGTAGTTGGTAATTCATATTTTGGCACGATCGCCTCGGGCACTTGGAATGGCTCGGTTATCGCACCGGCATATGGCGGGACAGGTCAGGATACTTCCGGCTGGGATGGTCTTGTCAGATTAACCGCCGGAGTTTGGAGCACTACTACCATTGATTTGACTTCTGATGTATCGGGAGTTTTACCGATTGCCAATGGGGGTACAAATGCCTCATCTTTTTCGCCATACGAATTTGTTTGGTTCAACGGAACAAGCTTGCTCGGAAGCGGATTTTCCAGCTCTAGTTTTATGGCTACGGGAACAGATAATTGGGTGAATATTACGGGGGATACCATGACAGGCGCGCTGGCCATTAATAATGACCTATCTGTTACAGGCACTTCCACATTGGCCACTACATCAGCAAGTAATTTACGTTTGGGTGATGCTTATTTATTCCCAACCGATGCTCCTATTTTAGTTTCCTATAAACAATACACAGATCTTTCAAATTTTGAATTTTTTCCTGCGCACGCCTTTATTGTTGATTTGTTGCCGACAGCTGACTCATCATCCACTATCAATTCCTTGATCTCTTTGACGACCAATGAAAATAGCACTACCAGTTTTGATTTGCTCGCTGGAACATTGTTACAAGCAATACACAATGGTTCCGGAGTTGTTGGAGCGGCCGTTGGTTCTTTATCGGTCGCGGAATTAGCCAGCGCGACCGGCAGTATAAATTTTGCTGTAGGCGCAGCCGGACAGGTGAATAATGGGATAGAGAATTCTGCCTATTCCGGTACCATAAATATGGCAGCCGGTGTTTTGGCAATGATTGAAAATGGTATAGGTGGAGGTACAATTGGAAATGCCGCCGGATTAATGACAAACATCACTATTGACGATGGATTTATTAATAATGCTTATGGTGCGAGAATAAATAATCCGACAAGCAATAGCGCCTCAGGGACTATTGGTAATTTGTATGGTCTATACATTGAAGAACAAAATTTTGCCACTACTTCCAATTTTAATATTTATTCGGATGGCGCCAGTTCAACCAATTATTTTGGCGGACGTGTAGGTATTGGCACAACAACACCGGGGTATAATTTACATGTGGTTCATAATGAAAATTATAATGGTCCGCTTGTAACTTTTGAAAATATAAATAACGGAGCGAGTTCGACTGAATTGATGCAGTTTAAAGTTGGCAATTATGGTGGTGGCATTGGCGTCGCGGGTGAAAATTTTAACGATTATGGTTTAACAAATTTAGCCGGATACACCGCTTTAGTTTCAGGATTTCCAGGCGCCAGTGGCAATGGACTTGCCTTGCTTGCCGGTTCTAGCGGAAATATTATTTTTTATGCCGGTGGCTATGGTCCGCCGACCATGGACACAGAAAGAATGCGAATCGAAAATGACGGACGAGTGGCAATTGGCACCAGTTCAACTTTTGAAATGCTAACTGTTGCCGGTGGAATAAATATTGGTGCCACAACCACTCCCACATCGACCGCCGGAACCATTGCTTTTGATGGTTCTGATTTTATTGGTTATATCGGCTCAAGTTGGTTATCTTTAACCGCGGGAATCGGAGGAGTGACCGGTTCCGGTTCGATCGGTCAGCTTTCTTTTTGGGACAGCGCTTCATCGATTACAGGAACAAGTTCGTTGTATTGGGATAATACCAATGGTTATTTAGGCATTGGCACTTCCACCCCGCTGGCCCCCTTACATTTTGTTCATAGTATAGATGATTGGGCGGAAGCTCGATTTGAAAATACGGTAAATAGCGCCAGTTCAGCGGTGATGATAACTTTGCAAGTGGATGATGTTAGTGGCGCTTTAATGATGCCTTCAAGTAATTTTAGTCAGGATGGCTATACCAACATGGCTGGTTATTTAACCTTAGCTACTTTTGACATGGCGAGGGGCATTGCTCTTGCCGCTGTTGGAGATACTAATAATATAATTTTTTATGTCGGTGGCGACGAGGGCCCGACTACCTCGGTTGAGAGAATGAGAATTGAATCTAATGGTTTTGTAGGTATCGGTACTTCTTCACCATTGGCGAAATTGGATGTTTATGGCGATATTATTTTGTCGGGCGAGGATAGATATTTAAATTTTGACACGGCGACCGGCACGGTAGGTTATGGTTTTAGAGATAATAACGGTCGGATTCAATTTAAACATTTGGGTGGTGATTGGGCGGATGTTTATGGCAAAATTAATCACACCATCAATGTTGCCAAAGAAGGCGGGGATTTTGACAATCTGATGGACGCGATTGATTATGCGAATACTTCAACATACGATGTTGTTATACATATTTATCCGGGCGAATACGAAGTGACTTCTACTTTGGAAATTACCAATCCAAAAATCAAAGGTATTCATGGTATTTCGCAAAGCGGAGTTGTGATTGTTCCAGGTGATTCATTGGTGACTGCCGGAGATCCGGTTTTTGACATTAATTTCACTACTGACACTGTTAAATTTTCAATGTCTAATTTTTCAATCGATGGTTCGGATACCACAGGATTCAAAAATACCGCCGGTTGTGATGCAATAAATATTACTAGCGAAGGCGTTAATTGGATGGAGTTGGAACGAGTATCAATTTTAAGCGTTAATCGAGGTATTGATTTATCTGTTACAAACCTCGTGGATGCTTTTCACATGGATTTATATGATATTGGTAATGCAGGGGTATATATTGATAATGGTGGCATCCTGCAAATCGAAGCGTCTTATATGGAAGAATCAGATACCTATTACGCCTATGTTGACAGTACTACGGGAGCCTCGGAATTTTATATGGTAGGCAGTGAGTTTGGTTCATATAATGATAGTGGTACGGGTTTATATATTGCCGGCGATGATTCATATGCGGAAATTCGCTATTCGAATATGTGGGGGTTGGATAACAATATTGTTAGCAATAATAATTCTATTACAAAAGTTACAGCCAGTTATCTTCAAAAAGCCTTAACTTTAAATATCGATCAAAATGATGATTCAACAATTAACATCTCTTCAAGTGATGGAGCTTTTTCTAGTGCTGATATTAATATAAACAATCCTGATAATGTATATTTTTACGCTTTAGCTGAAGAAGAAGGAACGGTGCTGTTCGGCCGGCATGATAATATCGACCAAGACATTATTAAAGTTGACACCGGGCAAGCTTTATTGCCGAAATTGGCTTATCGGTCAGATTACTATGATAACAGCGGTTTATTGTTTATTAACGATAATGCTGGAGAGCAAACTATGCTTGGCGTGCAAGCGACTAGTAGCTGGGCAAAGTTATCGGCAATGAGCGGAAGTCGTGATGCGGGGGCGGCATTGTTTTTATACAGTGATACAAATGATTTCGGCACAACATCAAGTTTACGCGGATGGGCGATTGCCAGAGGCGGAGCTGACGCCAATCTAATTTTTGCGTTCCAAAATAATGATACCGGAGACGGAAAAAGTAATGTCACTGATAACAAAGTCATGATGCTTGACGGATTCAATACCCAAATGCTTGTAAAAGGCGGGGCCGTGTTCAATACTTCAAGCGGAAATTATAATTTTATTGTTCAAGGCGCCGGTGATTCAAATTTATTATTTGTAGACGGATCAAATGACCGTATTGGTATTGGCACCTCAACCCCATCGCACAAGTTAACCGTTCAAGGCGATGTTAATCTTACCGGTAATTACAGGGTTAACGGAACAATTTTGACCCCGGTAAATTATGGAACACTTGCTGGTCAAACTATTTATTGGGATGGATCTGCCTGGTCGCCGACAAGCTCTCTTTTTGTCGCTTCAAGTGGGTTTATCGGTATTGGCACCACCACGCCATTGAACGCTTTGAGCGTTGTCGGTGGTATCAATATTGTTAGTGGTACTCCGGCAAATACCGCTTACGCGCTTTATAATAATTCGGGTCAATTATATTGGAATGGTATGCCGGTGATGGGCGGAAGTACCAGTACCTATATTCAAGATTCGGATGGTGATACTGTTGTTTCCGTCGAATCATCTCCTGATGAGGATTGGATAAGATTTATGTCTGCCGGCACCGAAAGAATGGTTATTACAAATGAAGGAAAAATTGGTATTGGCACATCAACTCCGGGCATGGCCGACCCGCTTTCATATCACATTCTTGACATTGAATTTTCTTCAAACACAGATTCAGGAATTCGTTTGGCAAATTTATCGGCCGGGAATGGAGCATCCACAGAAATGCAGTTTTTTAATGATGCGGGCTATGGCGGAACGATTGTTTTGACCGGCAGTAATTTTGCCGGGTTCCCCAATGCCGACAGTGTTTTTGGTATTGCCGCTAGCGGTGGGAACGATTTGTTTATGGCATCATTGGGAGGTGACATAAGAATGATGACTCAGAATAATTTGTTATATGGTTCGAGCTCATTGTTTATTCAGGGTAGCGGAGCAAACGAGGGATTTGTCGGCATTAACACCTCAAATCCGCTGTCGCAACTTGATGTTTACGGCAATATTATGTTGTCGGCAATTGACCCATACATTAATTTTGGCACAACAACCGCTTCTTCCGGATTTGGTTTTAGAGTTAATAATGGGCTTGTTGAAGTAAAACATTTGAACAACAATCAAAATGTTTGGTCCGAAATTATAACTCTGGTCGCTTTGACTGAGGGCAATACAATATATGTGTCTGACACCAGTGGAAAAGATAATTTTGATGGCACCTCTCCGGCAAAAGCCAAAAAAACCATTGCCGCTGGTATTGCCGCCGCTTCTTCATCGGCGACCATGGAAGATCCCTATTTGGTGGTGATAGCACCCGGCACATACAATGAAAATGTTGTAATGGCGGATTACATGAAAGTACAAGGTTCGGGATGCAATACCATAATCAACGGCAAGGTGACTTTTGATATGGCGACGGGAAGTGCTTTAGCTGATATTGATGTAAAAAATACTAATGATTACGCTGTCGAAATGACTGGCTCCGGCCAGGCAACGTTAAAAAATGTTATTGCCGAAGCAACTTTTACAAATGACGCGGCGGTTCAAGCGGTTGTTTATGTTGATAACGGAACTTTTGAAAGTTCGGGCCAGAGCGAATTTAAATTAACTCGTTCAAATAACGCGGCCGGTGTTCGTGTAAATACGGCCTTTTATATTAGTGGCTCAAATTTAGTGCGAGCAAACATTTTTGGTGCGGATAATGTTATTACCACTTATGACGGGACTGATGATTTATCTTTGGTTTATGTGGATAACACCAATTCAGGAAGCGTGATTACCATTAAAGACCCGATTATTACATTCCCGATTTATTCTTTCGCGCCTGCCAATAGTATAAAAATTGTTTATCATAATAGTGCGAGCGCCAACACATATTTGGACGCCGGTTTTGTGACAGGCATCACCATAGCCGCCGGTTCTGCAAATGTGTTCCCGGCATATATCACAAATTCCGGTGCGAGTTCAGGTGCGCGAATTACTCATACATCATTTTCATGGGCCGGAGCGGGGTTTGCTGATAGTAATGTATTTTTAGGCGCGGCCACTGACGACAATGACAATATAGTTTTGGTTTCCAATCACTTTAATACAACGGCTGATGTTTTTCCGATTCGTTACGATACTGCCGGTGCCTCAGGTACACTCGATTATTTTATTGAAAACGGACATGGCAATCTTCAAAATACCGCATTTTCAACTTATGACGGCAGTTTTGGGATTGGCACATCAACCCCATATGATCGTTTGGAAATTTGGGGCGATGATTTGTCCTCAAGCCCGACCAGCTCTCGAAATTACATCACAATAGTGGCAAATGGCAACGGAGAGGCCGGTAATTATATACGCAGAGTCAATTCCGGCAGTTATGACAACGGTTGGAGTTGGTATATGCCGACCAGTAGTTTGGACCTGCGATTATGGGATGATTCCATCGGTGCTGAGGGCGATGATGTGTTTACAATTCAGGCCGGTACCGGGCATGTTGGTATCGGCACGGCTTTGTACGAACCTTTAAATTTGCTTCACGTTGATGGTGGTTTATATTTGGGTGACACCGCCACTGCCACATCCACTTATTCTTTATATAATAGCGCCGGTGATCTTTATTGGAATGGTAATTTACTAGCTTCAGCCGGAGGCGCAACAGCCAATTGGCAATTGGTATCACACAATGGTCTTGATGTTTTGACCACTTCTTCCACTTTGCCAGTTTGGTTTAAAGATATTATTTTTGCCAGTTCGTCGCTTTATGTTGATGGCGTTGCCAGCTTGGCGACTACAACCATGACTTTGGCCTCGGCAAATTATTTGGTTGTTGCTAATTCTGTAACGACAACTGATTTAGTGGCAACAGGTTATATTACTTTGGGGGGAGTAGCCAGAAATACTTGGCCGTCCGGAGGTGGAGGAGATTCAAGTTGGGCTACCACAACTGCAAGTGTTTTATATCCGTCTTTAATACCTCCTTATGCAGTTGTTGTTGGCGGAAGCGTCACCTCATCAGACGTGATTTTTGAAGTGGTTGGAGATTCGTATATGAGTGGCGACTTGGAAGTTGGAGGAAGTTTAACTATTGATGAAAATTTTCAGGCCGACTATTTTACCGCGGTATCAACCACCGCAATTTCATATCTTGGCGGAGGAATGGTTCTTGGCGACCCGAGCGCCACCGGCATCACCGGCTATGAAAGAATTATTTTAAGCGATGATATAGGTGCGTTTTCTGATTTTTCATTTAAAGTGGCCGGCAACGGCTACCCGATGTTTAATTTGGGCTCTTCCGGCGGGACAACCGCCGTACCGGCATTAACCGCCAATAATAATAATCTTGGTGGTTTGGATTTTTATGGCTATGATGGTTCGGCTTGGCAAAAGGCCGGCGGTATTATTGGGCAAGCTGATGGGACTCCCGCCTTGAATAGCATGCCGGGTAAAATTGTGTTTAGCACTACACCGAACGGTTCAACGACAGCCTTGGAAAGAATGGCGATTGATAGTCGCGGATGGGTTGGAATGGGTACGACAACTCCTTCCGCGCCATTGCATGTAGTCACGGCGACTTCCGGCCCGGCAATGACAATTCTCCAAAAAACAATTGCCGGCGCTACTAATTTAAATTTTGTCACGAATAATAATAGATATTGGCAATTATCCAAACGTGATGCGACACAAGACGATAAGTTTATTTTCTATTATGTAAATGATAGCGGACTATTCACAAATATTTTGACTTTGGGGGCTACCGGAACAGTAGGCATTAACAATGAAAATCCAAACGCCATGTTAACTATTTCCGGCACATCCACCTATCCGCTTTTGAATATTATGACCAGCTCTTCAGCCACTGGAATGTATATTAGTAATATTGGTAATGTCGGCATAGGAACGACTGACCCTAATTATTTTAAATTACGAGTTTATGACGAAGATAATAATGTTTCGGCTGAAGTAAAAACAGCATCGTCTTCAAAAGTAGCCCTGTTTAATCTTAAGGCCGGTGGTGATACCAATGTTTTGCAACTCGGTTATTATGGATCCACTACCCCTGGTTTTGCCGGCATCCCGCCGGACAGCGCCGTGTTTGACGCGGTCGCGCCTGGAGGAGCCTATATTATTAATGAAGCAAGCGGAGCCCCCATCGTCTTTATGACCGATGGCTGGCAGGCATCGAACGAAAGGATGAGAATCACAAGTGATGGTTTTGTTGGAATTGGCACAAAAACTCCTTCCACAACCTTGTCTGTAAATGGGACTTCAACAATGAAAAATGTTGTGCCGGCTTCAAGCTTAGCTTATGATTTGGGTAATTTTGAACGTAATTGGAATAGAGTATGGGCTACTTTATATAATATAAACAATCAGAATTCTTTGGCCGCGATTAAATCAACCGCTTCATTTGGGCCAACATCAACTTCTATTAACGGTTCTTTGGATATTACCGACCCGGACAATCCGAACAGAACCGGTCGTTATATGGATGCATACAACATCGCCACAATATTCCCCGGTATTCCAAATGGTTCGTCCATGACCGTATCATTAACATCTGTGGCTTTTGACGCGTATTTGCAGGTAGTATCTGACACAGGGACAGTTACTTATTTTGATGACGACGGTGGTACGGGTACCAATTCATATTTAGCTTTTGTTTATGACGCCAGTTCAACCTATAATATCGTAGTCACCAGTTATTATGCGGGAGAAACCGGGGCATACACACTTGATGTAACCGCGGTTAATTCTCCTGTCGATGCCGGTTTAGCTTTTTACGATACAATAAATGGAGGCGGGAATAATTTATTAACAATGTTGAATAGCGGAAATATTGGCATAGGCACTTCAACACCGAATTCAGTATTGACCATTTATTCTGATAAAGAAGAAATGGCGAGCATTATAAGCAGTTCAACCGGCCAAACATTATTGGAAGCGAAAAATTTATCACAAAATTTTGGTATGAGTTTGGAAACCGGCGCCTTGATTCAACGCAACGCCTATTTTGGCGAAGAATTTATGAGAAATCGAGCGAATATTGGGGCTGACACTAATTGGGCTTGGGGTGACTTTCAACAGTTCACAACCGATGAAAATACAGTTTGCACATGGTCTAATATTAATAATGAAGTTAATGGCATTGGCCGGCAACAAGCGGGTGCTGGAAGTAGTTGTTTAGCCTATTATGCTTCTGCTTTAGCAACCGCGCATAACGTATTTAACGTCAATAATTTGCCGGTAATTTTGAGTAAAATTCGTCCTTCGGCTGATTCCGCCACCGCTCTTTTTTGGGTCGGAATTGGCGACAGAGCGCAAGCGCAAACCACCGACCCGACAAATGGTATTTATTTTACCAACAACACCGCCACAGGCGATTGGCGAGGTGTTACCAGAAGAGCCGGCGCTTCAACCAATGTTGAATGTACCGGTCAAACTGTTAATAATACGGTGTTTGCAGTGACAAAAATTGAAGTTGTATCGTCCAATGGCGACGGAACCGGTTCGGTGAAATTTTATGTTGACAACGACACTTCAAATGGCATTGATTGGACATATTGCGGAGAATCAACTACCAACGTTCCGACAGTCGGATTGACCGCCTTGTTGATGAACTATTCAACTGCCTTGCATTATTTGGATATTGATTATTGGCGTGTTTGGCAAGATGATTCCTCGGAACCATTAGGTCCGCCTGCCTTAGTATTTGAAGAAGAGGAAGAGGTTGAAGAAGAATTAACAATTGAAGAACGAGTCGCCATTTTAGAAGAATTTGACACAAATATTACTGATGATTTTGAATTAATTACTGATTCGGTGGATGTTTTGGATGTTTCGTTATCAGAAACTCAAGCCATGCTTGACGAATTGAGTGGTCGAGTATCGATTTTGGAAAATAATGATATTTTGGCCGACCAATCAATTGTCGACCTGTCTAACATGATGACTGATTTTGATTTGCGATTAAGTGAGTTGGCTTCTTCAAGCGCTGGCCTGCAATTAATCGATGAAGTTTTTGAAAGTTTGACGGCGAACATTCTTGTTATTTATGATTCTGCTATTTTCAATGGTACTTTGACGGCCAAAAAACATGTTACTTTTGGTGAAGATACGGTTGGACAAGGTATGATTTTGGCCGGGCATGCTTCCACAACCGTGATATTTGCCGAACCGTACGAAATTGCCCCGATAATTAACATTACTCCGATTGATTTTGATGGAAAGTGGAAATTATCGGAAGTTAGCACATCGGGCTTTAAGATTATGTTAAGTGAAATTCAGTCCGTTGATGTTCTATTTAATTGGCAGGCTATTGGCGCAAGCACGGATTCAAAAGTGTTTGTTTCTGACGGTACGGTTAATCTGATCGGACTTCAAATTGACTATGTTCCTGAACCGGTTCCGGAAGAACCGGTGATTGAAGAGCCCTCTTCGGAAGAGCCGGTTGTCGAGGAACCTGTTGTCGAAGAACCGACACCGATAGAGGAACCGGCGACAGAGGACGAACCGATTGTCGAAGAACCTGTGACAGAAGAGTCGCCGATTACAGAAGAGCCAGTGGTTGAAGATCCAATATCCGAGGAACCCGCGCCAACAGAGGAGCCGGTTGTCGAGGAACCTGTTGTCGAAGAACCGGTCGTCGAGGAAGAGCCGGTTGTCGAGGAACCAACGCCGGCTGAAGAACCGGTTGCCGAACCGCCAGCTGAACCACCAATTGAATAATAAAAAAATTTATTTAAATAACTATGCCAATTCAAAAAGTTACGAATTTTAGTCGACAGGAAGAACCCAAAAGTGATATAGTCAAAAAGGATTCGCATCATAGATCAAATATGGGTTTGCTTTTATTAATTCTGGTTGCTATATTGGCGACGACTGGTTTTGGTTTGATGTTCAAAAAATACATGGAAACCAAAAAACAGCTTGAAGTGGTTACATCGGCTGAAGGCCAAAAAGCGATTGCTCAAAAAGAAGTTAGCGCTTTATTGGAAAAAGTCGGCAAGTTAATCGTTTTACCCCAAAATGAAGAACCGACCGTCGCCACAATTACAGATGCCGAAGCTTTGAAGCAAGAGCAATCGTTCTACATTGACGCCAAAAACGGAAATAGAGTGATAATATATATGCAAGCAAAGAAAGCAATTATTTATGATGAAGAAAATAATATTTTGGTGAATGTGGGGCCGATATTTTTGAATGAAGAAACCGAAGTTCCGCCGGTCGGTTACGAAGGGGAAGTGAATTGACAAAAAAATTTAAAAATTGTATATTTTTAATGCCGTGTTTGAATGAGGACCAGCCCAGCTTGCCCCGACCGGAGCGTCGGGGTTGAGTATGGTACCACCCTTATAATGGCTACAAATTCACAAATAAAAGCGAAACTTCGGGTGGAACCGTCGCTGTAATAATTACACGACCCCGATACACAATGGGTGTATTGGGGTTTTTTTAATAACATCCAAAATTTAAGAATTTTTAATTTTTAATAATAACTAATAATAAAACATATGCCAGACATAAAAACAATGCTCCATTCATGCGCCCACTTGGTGGCTTCAGCTGTAAATGAGTTGTATCCAAATGCCAAATTCGGTATTGGTCCGGATATTGAAAACGGCTTTTATTATGATATTGATTTTGGCGAACCAATTAGCGAAGACGAACTTCAAAATATTGAAATAAAAGCCAAAGAATTAATGAAAAAGGATTTAAGGTTTGAAAAAAAAGAAATGCAGATTGATGAAGCAATAGAATTTTTTGAAAAATTGAAACAGGATTACAAAGTTGAACTTTTAAACGACCTCAAAACTAAAGGCACCACAAAAATCGGCGAGGATGCTGGCGAAGAATTATCGGGTGATACTGTGACTGTCTATCAAACTGGAGATTTTGTGGATTTGTGTCGTGGCCCGCATTTGAAATCAACTAAAGAAATCGGTGCTTTTAAGCTGACAAAATTAGCCGGCGCTTATTGGCGCGGTAAAAGCGAAAACCCACAATTGCAAAGAATTTACGGAGTTTGTTTTGCCAAACAAAAAGAACTTGATGAATATTTGACCATGCTTGAAGAAGCGGAAAAACGCGACCATCGCAAAATTGGTAAAGAACTCGGTCTTGTGTCGTTTCACGAAGAAGGACCTGGTTTTGCTTTTCTCAAACCGAAAGGAATGATTATTTGGAATGAACTTTTGAATTTTTGGCGTGAAACCCACACGCGGGCCGGTTATGAGGAAATAAAAACCCCAATTATGCTTAGTCGAAAATTATGGGAAACATCGGGGCATTGGGAAAATTACCGTGAAAATATGTATGAAACATTAATTGATGAAACCGAATACGCTATTAAGCCGATGAATTGTCCCGGTGGCATGCTTATGTACAAGGAAGATATCCACTCGTACAAAGAATTGCCGATACGATGGGGAGAAATCGGTCTTGTGCATCGCCACGAATTATCGGGCGTACTTTCCGGATTATTTAGGGTTCGCTCCTTCCACCAGGACGACGCTCATATATATATGCGTCCGGAGCAAATTAAGGATGAAATTTTGGATTTGCTTAAGTTGGTGGATAAAATTTATGGTACTTTTGGCCTTTCATATTCTTTGGAATTATCTACTCGGCCGGAAAAGTCCGTGGGCACAGATGAAGCTTGGGAGTCGGCGACAAATGGTCTAAAATCGGCTCTTGACGCTTCGGGTAAGGATTACGAAATCAATGAGGGCGACGGCGCGTTTTATGGGCCAAAAATTGATTTAAAAATAAAAGATGCCATCGGACGAACATGGCAGTGTGGCACGATTCAATTGGACATGAATTTGCCGGAGCGGTTTGATTTGAATTATATTGATAGCGACGGACAAGAAAAACGTCCGGTAATGATTCACAGAACGATATATGGTTCTTTGGAAAGATTTTTGGGAGTATTGATTGAACACTATGCCGGCGCTTTTCCGGCTTGGCTCATGCCAATTCAGGTTCGCTTTATTCCGGTTTCAGAAAAGCACGCCGAGTTCGCCCAAAAAATAGCGGAAGAATTTATCACTAGAAATATTCGCGTTGATGTGGACGCCGACAATGAAACACTTGGCAATCGCGTGCGAAAAGCGGTGGCGGAAAAAATTCCATATATTGTGGTTGTCGGTGATAAGGAAGTTGAAGGAGGGGATTTGATGATCAGAATTCGCGGTCAAGAAAAACAAGAGAAAATGAGTAAAGATGACTTCGTGAAAAAATTAATTATAGAGATCGAAGAGAGAAAATAAAATTTTACGCTCCGAAATTACGCAAATATAAAATCACTCCTAAAACGGAGTGATTTTATATTATATTAATAATGCTAATTTCATTATTATCAAATCTGAATTGTTTTGGTGTATTCCCTTCTCTGCCGGTTTTCGCCATATAATTATAATTAATTATTAACCGACCTTTTTAATTTCCGGAGGAAGTTCAATTATCTGACCTTTGCCTTCCTTGGCAAAGCGCGTTTTGCGTTGCTCTTCGGTTTCTTGTAACTCATTAAATCTATTATCAATTTCTTTTTCAAAAGTGGCTTGGTCATTAAGTTCGGCGTTAACTCTATCAATTGTTTTTTGGGCTTCTTGCATTTCCTTAAGAGCTATTTCTTGCCGTCTTATTTTATCTATTTCTTGATTAGTTATTGGAGCGCTTTCATTTTGTATACCTAAACCATGAAGATGTTTAGTGTCTTCTTCGTGCCATGAATCAATATTATTTTTTACATGCGGATTTTCTGGTTTAAATGACTTCATAATATGGAAAACATTGAATTATATGGTAATTATAGCATATTTTAGTGATTTTGTCAACGCTATTGACTAAATAGCGAATTTTTGCTATATTAATAAGTTGCAAATGCCCTTTACAATTCAAAGGCTAACAAGGAGGCGCAGATGGGAAAAGCGCTTGGATTTTTTGGTCCCGTCAATGGTGTGGCATCTGATGCCAGCGACACCGATGACTCGAATGTTGTTTATTTGATGGTTTGGGGGTTGGAATTGACGCGTAGAATCTTGTCTTCCATCTCCCTTACTTTTTGGTATTGGCGTGGGCACAACCTGGTCATGGATTTTTCTTATGATAAATCGGTCGCCGTGTATCTGAACAATCAGGAAGCGGATAAAAGCTTCTGGGAGAAGATTCACTCGGTTTTTTTCCGGCATTACTGCCAGAACATGCTCCCAAAGCGACGGGTTCCGTTTGTGATTAAGCGATTTGAAAAAAGCGAAATCCGTGACGGCAATGTCGTCAGAGTATATTTTGAAGTGGAATCTTGGGCGGGCAAATGTATTGACGGAAAGCCCGTTGAAGATGATTTTTATGGCAATCTTACTGACGAAAATGCCAGCATGTTCGAATGTCGGTTTATTCTGAAGACGGAAGAAAGGAGATAAACGGTTTTTCGCCGTAAATAAGAGAAGGATGATAAACCTGCGCAAGCATGATTATCACTTCATTGTCTTTAGAAGACAACGGCGGAATATCCGAGAGAAAAAACCATGAGCGCAACATCAACCACCATCAGTTTGGCGGATTATCGCGAGAGAACTGCCGAGCAGAGGCGTTTTGAAGGGGAGGAATACCACACTATAGTGGATAATCTCCCCATCCTCCATCTGGAGCACAAAGACCATGTTCTCGTTGTTCACTACGATGGTAGCAAGAACGAGGATCTGGTGCGTCGCGTCAAAACAAATCCCGCTTGGGGTTTGAGTTTGTTCGGGGTTGTTCAGGATATTTGGCTTGGTGAATTTTTTGCCACAGTCACTTTCCCGAATACAATCAGTCTCCAAAAGAGACAGGAAAAAAATGGAAATTTCCGCCAAGTAATTCTTGTCACATTCCTCACCCAGAACAAGAATTCCGGCGATAAAATCGTTTTGAACAAACGAGAGATTCGTAGACGAGGCCGCGCGCTATACACCTTCCGTTAGCCTTTCCATTTGGCGTCTAACAAGCATGGGCTTGCTAGACGCCTTTTTTATTTTTTAAACCTTGTCAAAAAAACGGTTTGCCATTAGAATAAATAATCAAATATAGATTATGACCCCGAAATATTATATTCAAACATACGGATGTCAGATGAATAAAAACGATTCCGAGCGTATCGCCGGTCTTTTGAATTCGTATGGGCTAAAAGAATCAAAAAAACCGGAAGGAGCCGATGTGTTAATTATCAATACTTGTTCGGTACGCCAATCGGCAGAAGACAGGGTCTTTGGTATAATAAAAAATTGGCGTAATTTAAAAGAAAAAAATCCAGAAGTTATAATAGCAGTTACCGGCTGTATGCCCGGACGTGATAAAACCGGCGCCATAAAAAAAAGATTAAAGGGAGTTGATTTATTTTTTGGGATAGATGAATTATTGCGTTTTCCTGAATGGATAAAAGAGTTAAATCCAAATATTTTTTTGTCTAATAAAAAAATTAAAGCGAATGTTTGCGATTATTTAGAAATTAACCCTGAAAGAAAAAATAGCAAGCAGGCTTTTATTTCGATTCAAACAGGGTGCAATAATTTTTGTTCATATTGCGTGGTTCCCCACGCCAGAGGGCGCGAGAGAAACAGGTCGATTAAAGATATAATTAACGAAGTAAAAAATTTTGCCAAAGATGGGGGGTTGGAAATAACTTTGCTCGGCCAAGTGGTTAACCATTATATCGCTCCGGATTCGCAAAATTTTTCGGCCAAAAATCCGTTTTTTAAAAAAGACGACTTTGCGGGACTTTTATGGGAATTAAATCAAATTGAAGAAATAAAAAGAATCAATTTTACCGCGCCCCATCCAAAGTATTTTAACGATTACCAGATTGAAGCGTTAACATTGCCAAAACAAATTAATTATTTGCATTTGCCGGCGCAAAGTGGGGACGATGAAATACTCAAAAAAATGAATCGCGGTTATGACAGTGAATACTACATTAATTTGATTAAAAAAATTCGTCGAATTATTCCGGACATTGCGATTGGTACAGATTTAATAGTCGGTTTTTGCGGAGAGACAGAAAAGCAATTTAACAATACTTTGGAATTTTATAAAAAATGCGATTTTGATATTGCCTATTCGGCGATTTATAGTAAAAGATCCGGAACAATGGCCTTCGATACGTGCAAAGATGATGTTGAAATTGCCGTGAAGAAAAATCGTTGGCATCGATTGCAGGAATTAATGGAAAAAATAACCTATAAAAAAAATAAAAAATATATCGGGCAGGAAGTCGAAGTTATCGTGGAATCGTGCAATAATAGTATTTGTTCCGGCAATTCTTCTGAGTTGAAACTTATTCAATTTATAGGGTCGCCTGATTTGATCGGTCAGATTATTAATGTAAAAATATTCGAAGCCTATGAATGGCTTTTGAAAGGGGAGATTGTTAAATAGTATGAATAAATTGCCAAAAATTATCGCCATTGTCGGGCCGACAGCATCGGGGAAAACGTCCCTTTCTTTGAGTTTGGCAAAAAAATTCAATGGAGAAATTATTAACGCCGATTCAAGGCAAGTTTATAAAGAAATGAATATCGGCACCGCGAAGCCCATCAAAGACAAAAAAAAGAAGGATTATTTTGTCGCCGGTGTAAGGCATCATTTGATTGATATTATTTTGCCAGACCAGGAGTTTACTCTTGCTCACTATAAAGAAATAGCTTTTATAGCGATTGATGATATTTTGAAGCGAGGCAAGATGCCTATAATTGTTGGGGGAACCGGTCTTTATGTTAAAGCAATTGTGGAAAATTATGATATTCCGGCCGTAGCGCCTGATTTGGTTTTGAGGGAAAAATTGAATAAAAAAAGTTTGCCTGAACTTGTGAAAATGCTAAAAAGGAATAATCCGGAATTGGCTGAGAGAATCGATTTAAAAAATCCTCGCCGTGTTATGCGGGCTTTGGAAGTTATCTTATCCGGCGCCGGAGCGATTACCAAAGAAAAAAAATTGCCGGCTTGTTATCAAACTTTACAATTGGGATTAGATTTGCCACGAGAAGAATTATATGGGCGAATTAACGAACGAGTGGACGAACAAATCAAATCAGGACTTTTGGTTGAAGTCAAAAAATTATCAAAAAATTATTCTTGGGCACTTCCCGCCATGAGCGGAATAGGTTATAAACAACTCGGTTATTTTTTGCGTAATGAATTAACCTTATCAGAAGCAATAGAAATGATTAAAAGAGATACCAGGCGATATGCAAAAAGGCAAATGACATGGTTTAAAAAAGAAAAAAATATAAAGTGGATAAAAAATGAGCCCGAAGCTGAAAATTTGATTAAACGATTTGTTAAGTAGCCAAAACAAAAAATCCCGCCACTTGAAAATGACGGGATTTTTTTATAGTAATTAATTACATCGGCACTTCATCTCCCATTATCTCAATAATCTGGCCGGTCACCGAGTCTTCCGCTTTGATTTTTACTTTTGATATGAGAGTGTTTTGCGTCGTATTGATTTGGTTGATGAAGATCCTGAAAGGCAAAGCCAACACATCAACACTTGAAGGCATGTCGGCTATTTTCCAAGTAATTATTTTATTTTCTTTGTCAAAATTAATCGTGCCGGCGGGCGCGTTTTCCGCCGTAAATTCCGAATCACCAAAAACAGAGGCGGTAACTTCAACATTTTTTAAAGAATGAAAACTGTTCGTCAATATCCAGGTTATTTCTTTTTCTTTTTCTGATATCGTTTTGGCGCGAACTTCGAGCGCCAGATCCGAATTGATTGTAATTGTTATCGGGTTTGAGGTTATTACTTTATTTTCTCCGCTTTCATCTTTGTATGTTGCTTCCGCGCTAACTAAAATCGTATGTTCTCCGATGGAAGCCAAATCAAAATTCTCCGTGTCTCGGATCGGTAAAACCACATCAATTGGAATTTCCTGGCCTGTCTTGAATTCTGCCAGACTTGTGATTTGTTTTGATGTCCACGTGATAACGCCACGACGGATATTGTCGGTTAGCTGTTCGCCAACAATATTGCCGTCATACTTATCTTCAATTTTTACCCAATTCATCGCGCTTTGGCGATTTAGTGAAGGAGCGTCAATCGTTAATTTGATTACCGCATTTTTAACACTCTCTTTGGCCATGTTTTTGAAATTAAGCGAAAAATTTAGTGCTTCATTCGGACGGCTTGAAAGATTAGTCATCGAACCGTTTATCGCCAAATATAAATTTTGGGTATTTTTTGACACTTCGGTTTTTATAGATTTTTCGTCAATTAAAAATAATTTTTGGTCAACGCCAAACGGGAGTAGTAGCTCTGTATTAATATCGGCCGTAAAATCATCGTTGAATTCCGTGCCTTTATTACTAAAAGAACCAGCTATTTTATATGTATATGAAGTGGCTGTGGCCGTTTCTTCGTTAACAATTAGCCACGTTTTGTCAGCCGATATTTTTGGACTTGATGAGCTAATTATAAAGTTATCGGGCAAAACAGCTTTCACAATTAATTTCTCCGGTTGCCAATCCGTATTGTTTGTAAATTTAATTATATATTCGGCGCTATCTTGAGTAATCGATTTTTCTGGGCCGGAAATCGAAACAGAAAAGGGAGAGTCAATGATTTTTGTGTTGAGCGATGCCGATGTTTGCAGTTCAGAAGCAAAATTTTCTGGTTGGTAATTAAGAAATAAGCGCCAGGATTTTTCTTGATTTATCGGACCGAAATTTTTGCCGGTTATTTTTATTTCACCGGATTTTCCGGCATTAATTTCGCCTAATTCCCACTGGGTATTGCCGGAATTACCGGAAGGCAAAGAACTTTCCAAAAACACAAACCCTTCGGGATAATTGACTGTTAATACTGCTTTGGTTATTTTGGTATTTTGTTTATTCTCCCAGCGAATAATATAGGTGGTGGTTGCCCCCAGAGAAAATTCATTTGGGCCGTTAATTCCAAGATTTAAATTTTTATCGCCAATTTGGGTTTTGCTCGGTAAATAAAAAAATCCAACCCAGGCAACAGTGGCCATAAGACCACCGATTATTATCAAAGCAAAAAGCCCACGTAAAATCGGATGTCTTTTTTTCTTGCTAATTTCTTGCATATTGGGAATTCGTCCGCTGTTATCCGAATAAATCGATTTCAATTCCTTGTCTATTCGAACCATTTTTTCTTTTTCTATGATGTTTTCACCAGAGTTCCTTGTTTTTGTCGCGATGGTTTTTTTGCGTACCACGCGAGCGCGTTTGGGTTTTTCCTCGCCTATCGGATGGCTGGAAAAAGAGTTTTCATTTTTTGCCATATCCAAAAATCAAAATTATTAACAATTAAATAAGTTTATTTTTGTTTTTTCATCACCAAACTCCAAATCGAGTCTGTCTCAAGAGATGATCGTTTGATAATCAGGCCGTTTCCCGCCAATACCGAGTCATTTCCGTCGTGCCAACTGGGGAACCATGATAGCGGATATATGATTTGACTCTCAAACATTGATTTTTGTCCGGATTGTTTTTGTACGATTAATTGGTATCCGGAAGTGTCATAGTTTTCACTGACAAATTTTTTAAAAATATTTTTTGTGGTTTCATCGCCCACGACATTCATTTTGAAAGGAAGCCTATATTTAAAAAATATTTGACCGGTTTCTCCGGGGTTTATGATTATCCAGTTGCCAAAAACAGTTTTGCCAAATTCTTCGCTCAAACGAGTTCCGGTTGTATCATCAAATCCGATTTCTTTTTCAGTCTCCATTAAAAATTCATCTTTTTTTGTCCAAGCATCCGGGGCGCGAAAACTGCGTTCATCGGGCCAGGTAAATCCTCCCGCCGAAATTAGTTCGCTTCCAAGCGGAACGTAAAGTCGTAAATAATTAATATTCGTTTGACCATATAATTTTTCGCCTTGTGTTCCGGTGTGTTCGCGTGTTATTACCACTGTATTAATTATTGATCCGTCTTCCGCCACTTCAGCCTCGTGAGAGATGTTTTGAATAATATATGCATCTGATTTTTGACCTTGAACATTCGCATTGACCACCATCAAATAATCTTGGTCATTTTTAATCGGCAATATTTGCCCACTCCAGCCGTATGTTTTTATGGTGTTTTCAACTTCTTCGTCAACAAAATACGCTTGTATTTCTTTTTTCTCTAAAGCTTCGGAAAGATTCAAAAGTAATGGAGTGATATGCTCCGGTTTTGAATTTAAAATATAATTAATAAATAACGGCGCCAAATCTGAAATAATTTGCTTTGGTTTATTGTCTGCTTTCTCCGGGCCTTCCTCGACTATTTTTTGTATAGCGACAATAGCGTTGGAAGAATCGAGCGTGAGCGCTCGTTCGGTATCGTGAACCGGTCCGATAATAGAGAGTAGTCTTTCAAGAACGGTGGCGTTTATGGCAATAACACCGTCAGCCGTTACTTGACGGGCGTGGCGATAAAACCAAAGCATTTTTTGGGCGCTGGCCGGAAAATCAGGAAACCAGTTTGAGTCCTGGAATTCCCAACGTTTGTTGGAAAGCAAAAGAGGGGTGGGCGGTTCAACATAGGCGTCAAGTTGGCCTTGCAGGTCATATGATCCACCGGCTGGAATATCCAAATTAACAATTTTGCCATTTTTTACGTCAATTATAGCGAAACTACCCAAAAATCCACCCGTCGGTCGTATTTCATGAGGGTTTTGGAATACTATTAAATACCTGCGCAATCCCTCTCCACCGAATATCTCATCAATTGCCCGGCCCAACTCGGTTAAATTTTCCAAATCATCCAAAAAAGTGGCGAACAATAGGCGGAAATCTTTAAAAACATTTTGATATTCAAGCGGTAAAACCGAAGGGTCAATTTCTGCCATATCGGCCAAGGCGGCTTCATAGTTAGGGATAGCCGATTTGATATATGAAATAATAAATTTGATTCGTTCGGTTAAGGGGGTTTCCTCGTTGCTTTGGGCGGTTGAAAGACCTTTGATAAAATAAGTGTTACCCAAAGCGATTTTATGCCCGGCGGTAATAATTTTTTGCCTGCTTTGGACCTCGTTTGAAAGAATGGGAACGGCTGAAGCGATTTTTTGAAGTAATTTATGATTGCCATTCATCGCTTCCATGGCATTATCAAAATTTTGCAGGGCGCTTGTGATAAAAAATTCCGCTCCTTCCAAATCAGATTGAGTGATGGCGGAAGTTGATTCTTGAAGCGCCATAAAACCATGCGTTCCCTCGGTGGCGATTTTTTCGGTGGTTAATTTAACCGATTGGTAAAAAGAGTTTGCCTTAAATGGAGCCAGAATTAAAATTATGGCAATGGCGGTTTGCCAAGACAGTCTGATTAAACGAGTCGGCCAGTTTATTGGCGTTACAACTTTTTTAATTTGAGTTTTTTGTTCAATCGGCTTGTTTGTTTCCGCGAGAATTTCTTTTTTGTCTTCAAAAGAAATCGTTAGTAATTCGGCATTTTTCTTTGCCACAACTTTGTTGAATGTTTTTTTGGCGGTTCTTTCATCTTTGAATGATTCCAATCTGCTAAAAAAAGATTGCCAAAAAGAAATTTTCTTTTTTGGTTTGACCAAGTTAACCGTGGGCAAGTCAATTTTTGGACAAACAGTAACTTTGGGCGGAGTAAAAACTTGTTCTTCAATTTTATTTTTGTATGAGTAATATTCCGGACAATTCGGGTTTGGAGAAAAAGCGCCAATTCGTTCCCAAGGATTATTTTGGGTTTTTAGGTTAACCATGTGCGGAGAAGCGGAATGTGATTTTTCTTCGTGAATATACATTCTCAAAACCGGAGTTTCTTTATTATCGTGTTTTTTTGTTGAACTCAAAAATTCCGGACAGCGTGATTTGTTGTGCCCGGTTTTTTGGCAAATTGAGCATTTGCGAACCTGTGTTTTTCTTTGCTTTTTTATCATTTTTGATGATACTTTGGAAAAGATTTTTCTCAGGTTATTATATCACATTCAGATAGGTTTCCAAAGTTGTTTTTGCCGTGGTTTTCCAACTGTAATTGTGGATAAGTTGAACACTTTTTTGGTTCAGTTCTTGCCTTAAGTTTTGGTCAGTCAATCCACGCCAAATCGCGCCTTTCATTTCATTTTTGTTTGAAGGGTTAAAATACAATGCCGAGTCCTTTAGAATTTCTGGTAGGCAGGTTGAGTTTGAAGAAACAACCGGCACGCCATATTGCATTGCTTCAAGCGGAGGCAAACCAAATCCTTCATAAAAAGACGGAAAAACATAAAGCGAAGCGTTTTTATACAGCATGGGCAAATCTTCATCGGGAACATAATCGGTAAAAATTATATTGTCATCCTGAACTTGTTTCAGAATCTTTTCATAAAAATAATTTTTTCTTCCGGCCAACACTAATTGGTAATCATTTCCGTGTTCAGCGCAAAATATTTTCCAAGCTTCAATCAGACCCTCCAAATTTTTGTGCGGATAAGCCACGCCAACATAAAGAACATAGGGTTTGGTAATTTTGTAATGAATGAGATTGGCGGGCGTTTTTTCCCCCTGCCCGAGGGGGAGATTAAGAGGGGGAGGGAGAGGCGCCAAATGCGTCACGGTAATTTTTTTTGCGTCAATGTTAAAATTTTTAAAAATATCATTTTTGGTAAACTCGCTTATAGTGATGATATGACGAGATTTTTTTATAGCGTGGCGCAAAATTATTTTGTAAGCCAAGTTTTTAAAAAAATAGGTGAGTGGCCCGAGTGTGCTTGAAGCGCGAGTCGGGTAGTGGAGTAAAAGCAAATCGTGAATAGTAACAACAAATGGTTTGCAATAAGAAAACGGAATATTCCAATGCGGAAAATGCATCAGGTCAACTTTTTCTTTTTTAATAATTTTTGGCAAGCATAATTGTTCGCGCCAGCCATACCAGGGAATATCGGCTAGAACTTTTTTTATATTCAGCGATTCATCAATCAAATCCCAATTATCTTTACGCAAAAAAATAACAAATTGAAGATTGTTTTTTTTGTCATTCTGAGAGAGTGAAACGACCGAAGAATCTTGACCCATTGTGCTAAAAGATCCTTCTTCGCCAAATGGCGAATCAGGATGACACGAGGCGATTTTGAAATGTCTGATAAGTTCGTGTACATACCGCCCGATTCCGCCTTGTTTTGACCCGAGCATGCGGGCGTCAATGCCTATTTTCATAGAGTTTCTATTATTTTTAGCCATTCTCTTGCCGAATTTTGCCAATTGAATTTTTGTGTTTGTTCGTGGCCTTTTTTAATATGCCATTCGCGTAATTTTTCGTTATTAATCAGCTCGTTCATGGCCAGGGCAATTTGATTTGGTCGGTTTGGGTCGATGAGATAAACGGCCGGTCCGGCAATTTCTGGCAATGAAGAACAATTTGAAGTAATAACCGGCACGCCCGCCTTCATTGCCTCAAGCACCGGAAAGCCAAACCCCTCGTAAAAACTTGGATAAACAAATAATTTTGCCAGGGCATAAAGTCCAGCTTTATCTTCATCAGGCACAAATCCTAAAATTTTTATACGTTCGCTGAACTTTGATTTTTTAATTCGTTCAAAAATTTTTTTATTTTTCCATCCCGGAGCGCCGGCGATGACCAAAGAATGTTGGTGGTTTGAATCAGCCTGAGGTCGGCCTTCGGCCTCCTCGCAATGACTTTCAAACGCTTCAATCAGGCCGATTATGTTTTTTCGCGGTTCAATCGCGCCAAGGAATAGAATATAATTTTCAGGCAGGTTGTATTTATGTTTTATCTCCGTTTCACCTGTCATCCTGAGGCCGAAGGCCGAAGGATCTTTCACCGAATAATCAAAAAGATTCTTCGCTTCGCTCAGAATGACATTGTTGGTTGGTGTACTTTTTATCCCCGGGTAAATCACTTTAATTTTTTGCGGGTCGATTTTGTAATAATCAACTATATCTTTTTTGGTATTTTCCGATGGAGTTAAAATCAAATCAGCTCGCTCGCATTGCTTTTTTGGCGCGATAGCTTTGTGCCAAAAAAATTGTTTGGCCGTGGAAAATTCAGGAAAAAATTCAAAAGACAAATCATGAACGGTTAGAATGCTTTTTATACCCGGCGACAGGGAAGTAAAATTCAGATTGGGCGAGAACCAAATATCCAGTGATTCAGCGACAAGGCGGTCCAACTTCGGTCGTCCAAAAATTTTTAATGATGCGTTAAATATTTTGTTTGGCAGTCGTGAAGAAATAATTTTCACGTTTTCATATTTCCAATCGGGAATATTTTTTGTCGTATCTTTGCCGGAGTTATAATATAAAAAATATTGATTATCGCGGTCAATTTTAAAAATTGAGTCAAGAAGTTCAAATGTGTATTCGCCAACGCCGGTTCTTTGGGCGGTCATTAAAGGTCTGATATCGATTCCAATTCGCATACTTTTAAATATCGTTTTGATTTTTTAACATTGCCGGCTGATGGAATTTGTTTTGATATTCTTCCCACTTCGCGACGGTAAAGTCATAAATTTTTGTTTTGAAAATTTTTGAATCAAATTGGCCGGCATGTTCACGAATTGAGTCGCTGTCCCAGTTTTCATAATTAAAATTAAGCAAAGCATTATAAAGAGATTCCCAGTTTTGGCTTTTAAAAAATACGCCCGTCTCATTTTCTTTAATCGTTTCGGCCGCGCCACCATCGCCATATGCAATGACCGGCCGACCGGATGACATTGCTTCAATCGCGGTTATGCCAAAATCCTCAATTTGCGGATTGATAAAAGCGCGAGCTCGGCTTAATAAATTATTTTTTTCTTCTTCGGCAATTTGACCCAAAAATTCAATATTTGGTTTTGAGATTTTTTTTAATCGTTTAATTTCCGGTCCGTCGCCAAAAATTTTTAACGGCCATTTTAAGCGGTTGAAAGCGGATACTAAAATATCAAATCGTTTATATGGCACAAGCCTTCCGCCCGCTATGTAATAGTCGCCGATGTCTTTCGAAATAAAAAATTTCTCCGTTTCAACCGGGGGGTTTATAACATCAGATTCACGGCGATAATATTTGCGGATTCGTCGTTCAACGGTTTTTGAATTAGCGATAAAGTGGTCTACTCTGTCGGAAGATAATCTGTCCCAAAGTCGCAGGCGATGCATAAGCCCGGGCAAAAAAGATTTTATCATTGGCGCGCGTTTGAGGTCGGCGATGTATTCCAATGAATCAGCCCAAAGATAGCGTGGAGGAGTGTGACAATATGAAATATGCAAAGTGCCGGGAGGTGTAATCACTCCTTTGGCAAAGGCCGATGTGGAAGAAAGCACAACATCAAAATCGCGCAAATCGTGCCGTTCGGTGGCCGATGGCATAAATGGCAAATACCATTGAAAAGTGGAACCAATAAAAGGCATTTTGGCGATGAATGATTCTTTGATTTTTTCATTGTCAAAATACCCGATTTTTTTCTTGTCATGAAATAAAACAAAAATTGGCGCCTCCGGCCAAATTTCGTGGAGGGCCTTCAACACTCTCTCCGCCCCTCCATCTTGCGAGAGATAATCATGAACCAGTGCGATTTTCATATTTGCTACCATGCTCCTTTGCGTCTAAAAACCGCGAAAGGAGTTTTTATTAAAATAATTAGGTCGATGAGCAAGCTCCAGTTTTCGATGTAGACGGCATCAAGTTTGACTTCATCTTCAAAACTCAAATCGCTTCGGCCCGAAATTTGTGCCATGCCGGTTATCCCGGGTTTGATTGCCAATACAATTTTATGATGCTTTTGATATTTATCGACTTCTCTTGGCTGGTGCGGTCGCGGTCCGACCAAACTCATCTGGCCGATAAACACATTAAAAAATTGTGGCAATTCGTCAATGCTCCATTTGCGGATAAATTTTCCGAATTTGGTTACGCGCGGGTCATCCATTATTTTGTAAACCGGGCCTTTTTTGATTGAGCGTTCGCGGATTAATTGTTCTTCTGTTTTGAGCGCCTCTTCGCCTGACTGGCCGAATTGTTCGCCGGTGCAGTTTTCTTGCTTCATTGAGCGGAATTTATAGGTGAAAAACTTTTTTCCATTGGCGCCCACTCTTTCGTTTTTGTAAAATATCGGTCGGCCGGTCTCAAACAAAATTATAATCGAAGCTATCAAATAAATCGGAGAAAAAATAATCAAGAAAAAGAAACTGCCGATAATATCAAAAATGCGTTTAAAAATTCTTCCCCAACCGGTTAATTTTGTTCTGCGCAGTTCAATTATGGGGACGCCGGCGATGGTGCTTATGGCCATATTCGTGGAAATGGTGGCAAATAAGTCGGCTGAATATTTGAAAGAAATATTATGTTCGTTGGCAAAATCAATCGCTTGAAGCACTTCGTCCTCATCGGCTTTGGGGTCGGTGAAAATTATTTCATCCGGCTTAACCGCCAATAGTTTTTCAAAAATTGAAGAATCAAATTTTTCAAATTCGGCCACCAGTTTGTATCCGATATGTGGGCTTATGCCAAGCGAACTTTTGATTACATTTGCCACTTCTTTTGTGCCAATAACAACCGTGCGTCGCAAGCCCATGCCGAATTTATAAAATAATCTTTTTATGCCGAGCAAAATTAATCTGCCGAGAATAACAAATAAAATTGAGAGCAACCATCCGGCCAAAACCAAAAATCTGGAATCAAGTTTTTGCAAAGTGAAAAAAACATAAATGGTGATGCCGGCAAAACCGGTGGAACAGGCGAGGATTATGCGGGGGATATCGCGAGCCATTTTGTGTTCGCGGGAAGAATTATATAATCCGGTCAAAGCAAAAATTAAAATCCATGCCCCTGCCACCAAAAGAATTACGGGCCAGTAGCTTTGCCATGAAACGTTAAACATTACGGGTCGGATGCTTTTTACCACATCGGTAAACCGCAGAGCATAAGCGGTAAAGCCGGCCAGAACAATGGCCGTGTAATCAATCGGCACTTGTATAAAAGTAAAACCAAGTTCAAATTTTTTCATACTTATTTTTTATTCAGATTAACAGGATAAATAATGCTTTTATTTTACGCTTTTTCCGCATTGGAGTCAATAAAAAACCGGACGCTTTTTGGGCGTCCGGCGGGGCGAAAAATGAACTACCAATCAAGATCCGGGTTCGTGAAATCAATCTGCCTTTTGCGGATAAAAGGCATGATTTCGCTAACCGAAAAGGTGTCTATGACGCGCCCAAGGTCCCGCGCCTCGGTTTGGCTCAAAAGCATGACTTCGTAGTCGGTCATGAGCGCCAGAAGCACGGCCGGGTCAATATTTTCGATTCCGGAGATTAAATTATAAACCTGGTCAAGAATCGGAGAAAGAATCAAATGGCGATTGAGCTTGGGGTAGGCCGTGTACATGGCGTTTTTGAGAGTGATGAAGTGTTTTGCTTCTTCAGATTCAGAAAACGCCACCTTACCGACGTCGGCCGATTCCACGCAGAGCGCGGCAATGCACCGACCCGTGCGGATACGCTGGAAATTACCGAACCAGTCGCTAAGTTCGCGGATCTCGGGATAATCGTTGATGTTTAAATATCCGCGAGTGAAAATGTCACTCACATCAGAAAAACAGTAAGCGATTTTATCGGCATACATTACTATATCGGCTTCGGCCGAAATAAAAGACGATGTCATTTCGCTTTTGCCCCGAGAATGCGCGGATATTCCTTTGAGCGTGTCGAGCGTCAGGTTGAGCCCGCGACCTTCTCGTTCAATGTGCTGGGCAATAACGCAGGCGAATATTTCGTGCCGAAATTTTTTGCCGGTTTTCTCGGCGATGAATTCTTCGCCAATGTGCCCAAACGGCGTGTGGCCGATGTCGTGGCCAAAGGCGATGGCCTGAGTGAGAGAAGTATTCAATCCGAGAATTTCTGAAATCACTCCGGCAATGCTCGCCACTTCTTGAGTGTGAATCAGACGAGTTCTGATATGGCGATTGTTTTTGGGGTCGGGGAAGACCTGGGTTTTGGCCGAGAGCCGTCGCATCGCCTTGCTTTGGTGCAGTTTATACAAGTCCAAAATGTATTCACCGCTTGCCGGTCCCAAGAATTCATCCACGTCAAATTCGCGGTGCCATCGTCGGCGCGCGTTCGTTTGCGAAATGGCGCTGTCTTTCAGACATCCTTTTATTTTTTCCAGTTTTTTGTAAAGAGCTTGTGGTTCCATTTTTCCTCCTTTTTGCTTTGGCTAGATTATCATTTTTTGGTGAATTGTCAATCCCTCACCGTTGACAAAACTGCTAAAATATGCTATAATAATATGGTTCATTACAAGCAATCGCTGTGTATTTTTACATGGAGGAAAGTCCGAACACGTCCTTGGCGCAAGCCGAGGAGCAGGGTAGCGGGTAACGCCCGTCCGGAGCAATCCGAGAGGTGCGAGCAGAGACGTCTTTTGTCGAAAGACAAAAGAAAGCAAACCCCAAGTTTGTGTTAATCATAAACGAGCTTAGCTTCAATCAAGGGGATAAAAGATTGAAGGTGAAACGGCAAAATCCTTACCTGCGTGCAAGAGCAATGTTTTCCGATATTTTATCGGGATTCAGAAAGTTAGCTCGCTTGATCGTGTAGAGTAATTTACGCGACAGATAAATGATTGCATCGGTTTCGCCAAAGTTACACATGGACGGTTATTTTTGCAAAAGATAACTTGTCCGGCGTAGCGTAGCGGAGCCGGACAAAATTCGGCTTATTATAATGAACAAAAAAACTCACCCCTTTCGGGGTGAGTTTTTTAACAGAAATTTTTACACTTCAATAACAACGGGAAGAACCATCGGTCTTTTTTCTGTCTTTGAGAACAAAAACTGCCCGACATAATCCCTGATTTTGTTTTTGATGTTGTTGGTATCGGCCCATGAAAGCGGGTCGGAATCATGAATCAATTTTTTTACTCTGTGGCGCAGGTCTTCAATTAGTTCTTTGTTTTCTTTGAGAAAAACAAATCCACGCGAAATTATATCCGGGTTTTGAATCAACTGTCCGGTTTTGGAATTGACCGTGGCGATAACCACAATCATTCCGTCTTCCGCAAGCATCTGGCGGTCGCGAAGCACCACATTGGTTTCATCAGACACGCCAAGCCCATCAACGAACACATAATCGGCCGGCACTTTTTCTTTGGTCAGTTTGCCGATTCCGCGCGAAAATTCCATCACTTGCCCGTTATCGGCAATAAAAATATTTTCTTTGGGGAAGCCAAGTGATTCCACAGTTTTGGCGTTGTAGTGCAAAAGATGATGATTGCCTTCAATCGGCACAAAATATTTTGGATTGATGAGGCGCACCATCAATTTAACGTCATCGGCTTTGGCGTGGCCTCCGGCATGCACGTCCATCATTTGATAATGGATTACCTCCGCTCCTTTGCGGAAGAGCGTGTCTTTGAGTCGTTGGACGGTTCGTTCATTGCCCGGAATTACCGAAGATGAGAACACAACAGTATCGCCCGGCACCAATTTAATCATACGGTGTTCGCCGTTCGCGATGCGCATGAGCGAGGCGTTTTTTTCGCCTTGCGCGCCGGTGCACATAACCACTACTTTATCATCCGGGTAATCATGAATTTTGTGCAGTTCAATCAAAGTTTTTGGATTGAATTTCATGTAGCCGAGTTCCTTGGCGATGGCGATGTTACTTTTCATAGAGAATCCGTCAAGCGCCACGACTTTGCCGTGCTTTTCCGCGATTTCAATAATTTGGCGAATACGCGAAAGCAGAGAAGCAAATGTGCCAATAATTAATCGGCCCGGAGCTTTGGTGACGATTTCTTCAAGGTTGGTGCTGATTTCTGATTCAGATGTTTGATGCCCCAAATGAGAGGCGTTGGTTGAGTCGGAAAGCAAAGCCAAAACACCGGCAGAGCCGATTTGAGCGATGCGCTGTAAGTCAGCCGGCGGTTCGCCGACTGGTTGGTAGTCAAATTTCCAGTCGCCCGAATGGACAATTGTTCCTTCCGGAGTATGAATGACCACACCCATGGAATCGGGAATGTTGTGGTTCAAATGAAAAAATTCCACTTCAAAAGACCCAAGGCGCAATTTGTCATCCAGTTTAACGTTGTGGATGTTTAAAGGTTTCAAATTTTTGTAATCATCTTGTCTTTTTTTGATAATGGCCGTGGTCAAAGGCAGGCCATAAATTGGCGGGTAGCCCAAATCAGGAATCAAATGGGGGATTCCGCCGATGTGGTCGTAGTGGGCGTGAGTGATAATCACTCCGCGGATGTTTTTTTCTTTTCCTTTGAGATAGCCCATGTTGGGAATAATGTAATCAATTCCGGGCATGTCTTCTTCGGGGAATTGCAATCCCATGTCGATTAAAATAATGTCGCCATTATATTCAATCATGGTGCAATTGCGTCCGACTTCTTCAAGACCGCCAAGCACGGCTACTCGAAGTTTGGTTTCGGTTCCGCGAAAACGCGAAAACGATTGGCGCTCATTTGAAACGGGCGCGGGTTTTTCCGTCCGGCGGGTTCCGTAAGTTCGTCTGGAACGACTGTTGTGGCCGGATGGCTTATTTGATTTAAAAATCATAAGTTGGTTAAAAGTAATTAATTAGATGAATAATAAATGAAGAAAGCAATTCCGCTTCGACTTGCCCCGAGATGAACTCGGGGCTTACGGAATTGAATTTGTGCGGACGGAGAGACTCGAACTCTCAAGGCCGAAGCCATACGCTTCTGAGACGTACGCGTATACCAGTTCCGCCACGTCCGCTTTTATTTAATAATTAACGCAAAAACACGCATTTTGGCCCAATGTTTTGCGAAAAAGAAGTCAAATAATAAGGTATTATACCACAAAATAGAGGTTTTGTCAATTATTTCCAGCTCCATTTGGTTTTTATAAACCAGTTAGCGATATTATTGAACCTCCCCGCGGGGGAATAAATATTGTTAATTTCCACTCCCTTAACTTCTTTGTCTATCAAATATTCATAAGTCGGCGCGTATAAGAAAATCGCCGGCAGATCTTTAACAATGGTATCTTGAAATTTTTTATATAGCTCGTCGCGGATTGCCGATGAAGTGGCGGTTCTCGCATCTTCCAAAATTTTATCAACATTGCGGTCGGTAAATCCCGCCAAATTCAAACCCGGGGATTCTGTTTGCGAAGAATGCCAAAACGGATATGGGTCGGGGTCATTGCCAAGAATTTCTCCATAAAGCAAAATTTCAAATTGCCTGCCTCGAAGAACCTCACGGCTGATTTGTCTTCCGTCCACAATTTTTACATTGGTTTGCACACCGATTGCCCGCCACATCAAAGCGATTGATTCAACGGCCGCTTGATACTCGGGCGTGTTCGCCGTGGTGACGGTGACAGTCAAGATTTGCCCCTTTTCATTTTTCCGGTAATAGGTTTGGTCCGGTCGCATGGTGGCGCGTACGGTTTCTTCAACTGAAGCGGTTAATTCTTCGCGCAAAGTGGTGGAATTGGTTTCATAATCCGGCAAACTCGTTATTTCTTCTTCACGCTCTTTAACAATGGCATCTCGGCGCAAGGCAAAATAATCTTCAGGGTTAATTCTCGGCCATGTTTTATCCAATAACTCGGCCGCTTCATCGGCGTTGTATTCAATCTTTGCAATGTCCGAATGATAACCGATAAATCCCGAAAGAATTGGTCCGTTGATGATTTCACCTTGTTCGCCCAAGGCGGTTTGCATCACAATTGGACGGTCAATCGCTTTGGCCAAAGCCACTCTGATATCGTAATCTTTATATAATGAAAAACTTTGATTGAAAAATAAAGCGGAGTATTGGGGCAATCTCAATTGGTAGGAATAGTAATTTTTACCGCCATAAGATTTGACTAAATTGCTTGGGACAAAAGCCAATCCCATAAAATTGCGAGTTTTTAAAGCATCGGCCGCGGGTGCAAAATCTTGATAAAATTTGAAAGTGATTTTTTTGATGTGCGGGAATGAACCGAAATATCTTTCGTTTCTTTCAAGTGTGTATGTTTCAATACCACTTTCATTTTTGGTCATCTTGGAAAATTTAAAGGCACCGGAAACAACTTTTGGTTGCAGGTTTTCTTTGGCAATGCGCAAATTGGTTGGCGCGATCAACCCAAAAACATGTTCGGGAATAATGCCAACAGCAAGACTCGACACAAAAGGCGCATATGATTCTTTGAGAATAAAGCTGACCTCAAATTGGCTTAATTTTTCTATTTTTACTCCGTTAAAAGCCGGATAAAGCGGGCTACTGATTTCCGGATTTTGGATTGTGTCAAAAGTAAACACCACATCATCGGCATCGATTTTTTCTCCGTCGGTCCAAACGGCATCTTCACGGAGTTTGATTGTGTATGTTTTATTGTCTTCGCTCACGGAATATGACACCGCCAGTTCAGGAATCATTTTTTGATTGTCGCCGATTCTGAATAATTTGGCGTAAATTAACGGGGTGATATCAGCGTCAACATCATTGGCCGAGTCAAAAATTGGGTTTATCATTTTTGGTTGGCCGATTAAAGCTTCGGTATATTCTCCGCCGGATTTTGGGGTGAAGGAAAAATGTTTTGGCACCGAAACAATAGCCCAACCAACGAACGATGCCACAATTACCAAAGAGGCGGTGATAATAATAATTTTTTCAATGCCGGAAAGAAATTTGCCGATATATGAAAATTGGCGCCAGTTGGGAAAAAATTTATGACGCAGTTTTTTTACCAGTTTGGAATCAAAATCACGAACCACCGGACGCGGTTCGCTTTTTGTTTTTTTTCTGATGATGTTTTTCCAATCCATGTTCGCTTGATTAAGGCGAAAAAATCAATTGTTTCGCGGGCCCGTTTATTAGAAGAAAAGCCGAGAGAGCGAAAATCCGAAGAAGAGAATAGAAATAACGATGGTCGCGTAAAATAGAATTTTATCCACTCCGCGCTTGGTGCTGTAAACATTTGAAGAGCCCCCGAATACACCGCCCACGCCGGAGCTTTTTTGCTGAAGCAAAATTACCGCAATCAGCAGAATTGAAAGTATTATCTGGATAATATTAGACAGAGAACTGTTCATATGATGTTTGATATTTGTTAAAAATCAGTAAAAACAGTATATCATCAGCCGGCTTGGTTGTCAATTCACAATTGGCTTTAAAGATGTTATATGATAAAATAATGTTATGTATGATTGAGCCGATACAAGAAAAAAAACATTGGTATAAAACATGGTGGGGGACGACTCTTATTATTGTTTTTTATTTGGCGCTGGTTGTTGCTCTGGCTTTGGGTTTTTTAATATTTAATTATTGGCGTTTAGTAAAATCCGGCCGAGGAGCCGAACTGCAAACCAAATTCTATCCACAAATAGCCTACCAAGAAACCGCAGAGATTTTGGCTATTAGAGCGGCTTTGGAAAATGGCGATGATCCGTTTTTGGGTAATCCGGAAGCGCCGTTGATTATTGTCGCTTTTTTTGATTTTAAATGCCCTTTTTGCAAAGCGCAGGATGACGTATTAAAACAAGTGGTCGCCAAGTACGGGCAAAAAGTAAAAATAATCTTCAAAAATTTTCCGGTTGAATTCACTTATCCGGGCACCACAAAGCTGTCGGCTATTGCCGAGTGCGCCCATGAACAGGGGGCGTATTGGGCTTTTGCTTCATATTTTTTTGCCAACCAAGATACTTTGCCGGCTGATTTTCCGATGGAAACAGTTGATAATTTATCTGACGAATATGGGATTGATAAACAAAAAATGCGGGAATGCGTGTCGAGTGACCGCGGTGGTCTTGAGGCGCGAAAAGATTTTAGCGACGGCAATTTTTATGGCATAAGCAAAGGCACGCCGACTTATTTTATTAACGGCCGTATTTTGGCCGGTTCCGTGCCATTTGAAAATTGGGAAACAATAATTACTCAATATGGAAAATAGATATAAAAAAAGCGGTGCAGTTTTGTTTATATTCGCGTTTGCAATAGGTTTGTTTTTTCCTTTGAGTGTTTTGGGTGAGGATTTATCGCCAAAATATAATCCGATTTGCTGGGAACAAAAGGCGTGCGAAGAGGCGCGCGCCGATTTTGTGGGTGAAAGCAACGCCAAAGCGTCTGAAGGCTGGCTGGAAAATCAATATCCATGCGACGCCAAAGGATGGGGCATGTGCTTGCCGGCCAACGCGACTGTCGCCCAGGTTTCTTTTGGCGGAAGTAAAGAATTTAAAAATGTCGGCGATTATATTAAGACCGTGTATAATTATTCTTTGTTAATGATCGGTATTTTGGCGGTTGTCATGATTATTATTGCCGGCGCGCAGTGGGCTTCTTCCGGGGGTAATGGCGAGGTAATCAAACAATCGCAAAAACGCATAACCGGCGCGATAATTGGTTTGTTTATCGCTTTCATGTCATACAACATTTTGCAAAGTATTAATCCGGCAACGGTTAATTTGCGTCTCCCGCAAGTTTATATGATTCGTCAGCAAATTTTGCCTTCAAAATGGTGCCGTGAGCTTGACCCCAAAACAGATTTTGCTTTTGGCGCGAGTCATGAAAAACAAAAAGATGAAATTAAAGCGACTAATGATAGTGCATATAATTTAAAATATCCGCATGATAATCCGGCTGATAAAAATTTTTGGTGCGGGCAAAGATTCTTTATTGGCGGAGCTTCGACAGAAGCTTTTTGTTGGGGGGATAGATGCGGTAAGGACGGAGGATTGTGCACAAATGTCGATCCGGTTGACCCGAATAATCCGTATATGTGCAGAAAGGCATCAATTGCCGGTGAAGTTAAAAATTTAAACGGAGGGGTTGATCTTTCCAGTGTAATTGGCGATGAGTGGGAAGATATTGATGACGATATTGAATTATATCTTGTTTGCGCAAAAGAAATTGAAGGAAGGCCGTTAAGTGTATCGCTCGAAGTTGAAGCGAGCGCTGTTGTAACCGATGAAGTAAATAAAAAACAAGGTTATATATTGCGAGTTGAAGACGATGATTTGGATAATACCATAAAAGAATGCGGTGACGCTTCAAAAGTTATTGGGGGCTATATGGTAATGAATTTTACTCCAAATATGAGTACGAATATGGTCGGGGAAGATAAAGCTATTGGTAAAGATGGAAAAGAGATTTGGGGCGCTGGTGGTCTTTTCTTTTTAATCAAGACATATCCATTTATTATAAAAAATGAAGCGTTTATTCCTTTGTCATCAATCAGAAGTGGCATAATGCTGAAAGAAACCGACGCTTCAAAAGTTAAAATGTACGTAACATTTTCAACCGCGTTAAAATTGAGTTTTGACATAATTTTTGGCGACAGTACAATAGCGGGAGTAAATAAAGATATGTTTAAAATGCTTGCGTCAGATTATTCCGATTCCTTGTCGGATATCGGGAAAGCATTACTTCAAAAATTATCTGAATAATTTTTTTAGCCCCTCTCATTAAAGCCCTTGACTTCTCGCCGATATAGTGTTAAGATGAAGTGCCAAAATTTCTTCTTAACAAATCGGTATGCCCGAAAACAATAATAATAAAAGCGCCAAAGATAAAATCATTATTAAAGGCGCGCGAGTTCACAATCTCAAAAACATAAACATTGAGATTCCAAAAAATAAATTCGTGGTAATTACCGGTCTTTCCGGTTCGGGCAAATCTTCTCTTGCCTTTGACACAATTTATGCCGAAGGTCAGCGCCGGTACGCCGAGTCGCTGTCTTCATTCGCCAGGCAATTCATGGAAGTGCGCGACAAGCCGGACGTTGATTCAATGACCGGACTTTCGCCGACCATTGCCATTGACCAACGCGCCAGCACGCAAAATCCACGCTCCACTGTGGGCACGGTTACGGAGATTTATGATTATCTTCGCTTGCTTTTTGCGCGAGCCGGAGAACAATTTTGTCCGGAATGCGGTGAAAAAGTCGTTGCTTATTCCGCCGGTGAAATATCCGAAAAAGCCCGCGCGCACGCCCGAAAAGGGGTGTGTTTTATTATGTCGCCCATAGTCCGCGACAATTATGTTGACGCCAAAAATTTGATTGAAGAAGTGGAACAATCAGGGCTCGATACGGTTTGGGTGGATGGAGAATTTATAAAAATAAACGATTTGGTAAATTATGATTTTAGTTCTAAGAAAAAATACCGCGTCAGTTTGCTGGTGGAAAAAATCGAGAACATAAAAAAACAAGATACAATGAAGCCGGTGGAAACAGCTTTGGATTTGAGCAATGGCTTGGTTGATTTATTATATAACGGCGAACCGGAAACACTTTCAAATTACGGACTATGTTCAAAGTGCGGAAAAATGATGCCACCGCCTGATATTCGCAATTTTTCTTTTAATAGCCCATTGGGCGCGTGCCCCAGATGCACCGGTCTTGGGCTTACAATGGAAGTTGATATTGATTTGGTAATGCCCAATCCCAGATTAACTTTGGCCGAAGGGGCAATTCAGCCGTGGACTCGAATTACCGGCAATCAAGCGTGGTATCAGAAATTATTATCAGCTGTGGCGGAAGCGCATAATTTTTCCGTTAATGTTCCGGTTGGCGATTTGCCCAAGTCGGTTAAGGATTTGATATTGTATGGCACGGGTAAAGAACAATATGAAATTGAAGGCAAAAAGACTGTTTTTTGCGGAGTGGTGGAAGATCTGCGAGCGCGCCATCTGGCCACGGACAGCGAATATGTTCGCAAAGAAATTGAACAATACATGCGCGAGCAGGTTTGTTCTTTGTGTTTGGGGAAACGATTAAAAGCCGAGTCGCTGGCCGTAAAAATAAAAACAAAAAATATCGCCGATGTCGCGTCAATGAATATTGAAGATAGCATCTCTTTTTTCAAGGGGCTTTCCGCGGGTAAAGAAAAACAAAATATGTCCGCCCAAATTTCCGCGCCAATTATAAAAGAAATTTTGGATCGCTTGCTTAATCTGTCTCGAGTTGGTTTGGACTATTTGAGTATTGACCGCGCCATGAACACATTGTCGGGTGGAGAAGTGACCCGCGTTCGCTTGTCGACCCAATTATCATCAGGCCTTACCGGAGTGGTATATATTTTGGACGAACCCTCTGTTGGTTTGCATTCTCGCGATATTGATAAATTAATAAACACATTGCGTTATTTGCGCGATTTGGGCAATACGGTGATTGTGGTGGAACACGACGCCTCAATAATGGCCAAGGCCGATTATATAATTGACGTGGGTCCCGGCGCCGGAGTTTATGGCGGAAAAATTGTTGCCAAAGGAACGCTTGCAGAAATAAAAAAATCAAGAAATTCCTTGACCGGAGATTATTTGTCGGGCCGGGTGAAAATAAAAAGAGTTTTACCGCGCGATAAAAGCGAAAAGCCATCCAGCAAAATCCGAGTTAATGGCGCCAAAGCGTTTAATTTAAAAAATATTTCAGTAGATTTTCCGCTCAAAAAATTAGTTTGTGTCACCGGCGTTTCCGGTTCCGGAAAATCAACCTTGGTAATAGAAATTTTGAGCCGTGCTTTGTCTAAGCATTTTTTCCGTTCCAAAGACGAACCGGGTGAGCACAAATCAATCGAGGGAATTGAAAATATTGATAAGGTAATTGCTATCGACCAATTGCCGATAGGGCGCACTCCCAGATCAAATCCGGCCACATACACCGGAGTATTCACCATCATTAGAGATTTATTTGCCGGTTTGCCGGAAGCGAAGATGCGCCGTTTTGACGCCGGTAAATTCAGTTTCAATGTGAAAGGCGGAGGACGCTGTGAAGCTTGTGCCGGCGAAGGGTATGTGCGGATCCCGATGCAATTTTTGGCTGATGTTTTTGTGGTTTGCGATGAGTGTAATGGCTCGCGCTATAATCAAGAGGCTTTAGAAATTCATTATAAAGGAAAAAATATTGCCGATGTGCTTAATATGACGGTGGAGGAAGCCTACAAATTTTTTGCCAGCGACAGGCAGGTTTCACAAAAATTAAATGTGTTGCGTGATGTTGGTTTGGGCTATTTGCGATTGGGGCAACCGGCAACTACATTGTCCGGTGGAGAAGCGCAAAGAATAAAATTAGCCACTGAGCTGGCGCGCGCTTCAACCGGCTCAACATTATATATTTTGGATGAGCCGACCACAGGCCTTCATTTTGAAGACATTGGGCGTTTGCTACAGGTGCTTGAGCAGTTGGTTAGCAAAGGCAATACCGTTCTTATTATTGAACACAATGCCGATGTAATAAAAAACTGTGATTGGATTATTGAACTTGGGCCGGATGGAGGCAAACACGGCGGAGAATTGATTGCCGAGGGCCCGCTGGAAAAATTATTAAAAAATAAAAAAAGCTGGACGGCAAAGTTTCTCAAATAAAAAAATCGTCCCAATAGCGGGACGATTTTTTTATTTCTTTTCTTTCATTTTTCGTTTGAATTTTGGATCGCGCAAGTAATGCAGTTTCGCTCTTCTCACGGCGAGCTCCCGCGCCACTTCAATTTTTGCCACTACCGGCGAATGAATTGGGAATATTTTTTCTACTCCCACTCCATCTGAAATTTTTCTTACGGTGATGGTCGCGCCTTTTTCAAGCCCGTGCTTGACGGCGATGATTGTTCCTTCATAAATCTGGATACGCTCTTTTTCTTCGCCTTTGGCGTTAAGCTCCTTGATTATTTGGTGAACTTTTACCACCATGCCCGGTTTATATACGGTTGTTTTTTCATTATCCATATTGAATTGATTCATAATAATTGCCGGCTTATTTTAGCTTATTTGCGGTTAATTGTCAATAGACGGGATTATGATAAGCGGTCGTTAATAATTTTGACGGTTTTTTCTATTGTTTCATCTAATTTTCCTTGATAATTCACAATTTTAAAGTCATAAATGTCTGACTCGGCAATTTCTTTTTTTGCCGTTTCCAGGCGTTTTTCAATAATATCCGGCGTTAAACCTCCGCGCGCTTCAATTCTTTGCCTAAGAATTTCCAAACTTTCAGGCAGTAAAAAAATAGATAAATTTTCTCGACCGGCTTTATCAAAATTACGCTTGCCGTTTATTTCGATGTTGGAAAAAACAACAGAATTATTGCTTAACAATTCATCAAGACGAGTTTTTTCCGTGCCGTAATAATTGTCGGCATATACATTGTATTCTACCATTTCATTGTTTTTTATCATTTTTTCAAAATCTTCGCGTGATACAAAATGGTAATCAATGCCATTTTTTTCACCCGGCCTTGGCGGGCGAGTGGTGGTGGTTAAAAATTTTAAGGCATTCGGAATTTTTTCAATCAGTCCGCGAATGACCGAATCCTTACCACCGCCCGAGGGAGAAGAAATTATGACGAGTAGGCCCATATAATATTAATGTCAAAATTAAAATTTCAAATTTCAAATAATTATGGTTTTTTTCGGGACTTATTGTCTTGAGCAACGTCGCGGAGCCACACGGGCTCGGTCTCCGAAGGAGCCGTGTGGCGAGCGAGAAGCGCGACTGTTCGCTGGAAACAGTCGACGCTGTTTGCGAGAGATAATAAGTCCCGAAAAATTTCTATCTTAATAATTTTCAAAAAATATTTACTTAATAATTTTCAAAAATTTTTGCAATTGTTCCGGCAGGGGAGATTCAAATTCAACAAATTTTCCTTCCAAATCATTGAATCCCAGTTTGGCGCTGTGCAAAAAAAGGCGCCCGCATTTTTCATCCCAAATTCTTTTTTGTTTTTTTTGAAAATATATCGGGTCGCCGACCACCGGATTATTATAGGCGAGCATATGAGCTCGGATTTGGTGCATTCTTCCGGTATGAATTGTAACGCGCAGTAATACAAAATTAACAAATCTTTTTTCAATAAAAAATTCGGTTCTTGCCTCTTTTCCAACGTCGCTTTGCAAGCCTTTTATTGTTTTGGGAGTTGCCGCCATTTTATCGGCTGTTTCTGACCGGCCAATCGGAAAATTTATTTCATCCCAGTCTTTGGCAATTCTGCCGTGAACCAGCACAATATATTCTTTTTTTACTTCGCGGTTTTTGAATTGTTCTTTCAAATGATTAAACATTTTTTGTGTTTTGGCAATAACCAAAAGTCCGGATGCTTCTTTGTCTAAGCGATGTACAATGCCGGGCCTGATTTTATCTTCACCCACATTTTTTATTTTTGGATATTTTTTTATTAACCAATCAACCAAAGTGGTTTTTTCTTCGGCCTGCGTCGGGTGAGTAAGCATGCCGGATGGTTTTTCAACAATCAAATAATCCGGAGTTTCCGCGATAATTTTAACCGGCAAAATCGGTTCGCTTGTTTTAATCGGTGAAGTTTCTTTTTTTATATTTATTTTTTTGTTTTCACCTTTTTTTGTGCAAAATTTTATCTCGTCATTTTCTTTAACTACTTCTCCGTATTTTTTCGGTTTTTTATTATTAATTACAATTTGTTCATTATCAATCATTTTTTGCGCTTGTGAGCGGGTTATTTTTAATTTGTTTGATAAAAAAACATCCAGTCGTTCGCCGTTGGATATTTTTTTCACAATAATTATTTTTTCTGATTTCATATACTAATCTTATATGGAACACTAAGCTTTGTGTGGCGCTAAGCGTTGTGCGCCTGGATGGATTTGAACCATCGACCTAACGGTTATAAGCCGTTCGCTCTAACCCCTGAGCTACAGGCGCGAATGGGCATAGAATAGCATTTTTCATTGATTTTGGCAAGAAATCCCCATATTCATTTGCTAAAACAATATTTAATTGCTAAAATATCAAAATTAAAAGCCTAGATTATTTATGAAGGATTACAATAAAATATTATTTGACAAAATCAACGCTTATCAAGGGCGTTTTTACATTTTGGACGCTTTTGCCAGAGCGGGCGCCGAATGGGTTATTGTCGCTTCTTTGGCCTGGTTTATTTCCTCCGCCATTATTATATTTTGGCCGGATAGAAACGCATTATTTTTTCATTTTATTATTTTTGCTATCGCCTGGGTTATTGCTTGGGTTATTGATATTGTAGCCGGTTTTTTTGTTAAAGAACCTCGCCCGTTTGTTAATCAGCCTTTCATTAAAAAACTATTTTCACCTTTAATGAATTGGAAATCTTTTCCTTCAGACCATGCTATGTCGGCTTTTTTAATTTATTTTTTGGCAATTATTTTTGGTTTTCCCGGAGCTTGGGCACTTGGCGTTTTGGCTGTTTGGATATCTTTTGGCCGTTTATTTTCGGGAATTCATTATCCGATTGATATTGTTGGTGGGATTGCAATAGCCGGCGTTGTCGCTATCTGGACAAAATATATAATGTTATTTTTATGAATGCGATTATTCTTTGTGGAGGGTTGTCGACCAGATTGGGCGACATTACAAAAAAAATCCCAAAAATTCTTTTGGAAATAAAAAATAAAAGTGTTTTAAGTTGCCAATTGGAAAAATTAAAAAAAATAGGAGTAAGCGAGGTTGTTCTGGCGGCAGGGCACTTATCCGATGAACTGCGCGCCAAAGTTGGGTGTGAATTAAACGGCGTGAAATTAGTTTATTCAATTGAAGAAGAAAAATTGGGAACCGGTGGCGCTATTAAGCGCGCGTGGACGCAATATTTGCAAAATAAAAAACCGGTTATCGTTTTAAATGGCGATGTTTTGACTACCGCCGGTTTGGACGAGATGTTACGAAGTTTGCGCTCTGAAAGCGATGGGGTAATTTTTGGCGCCAAAGTCGAAGATGCTTCAAATTATGGTACTTTGTATTTTGATAAAAATAATCGCTTGCTTGAATTCAAAGAAAAAGAAGGGCTGGCACAGCCGGGATATATTAACGGCGGAATTTATTTGTTCAATCAAAGCGCTTTAAAATATTTTCCCGCGGAAAATTCGTTTAGCATTGAGTACGATGTTTTTCCAAAAATAAAAGATTTGGATGTTTACGCATCGGAAGAATCTTGGATTGATATCGGCGTGCCCGAGCGTTTGGCCTGGGCGCGTGATAATTGGCCTGATTAATAATTTTAAATGCTTATGTCTATAACAGGTAAAATTAATTGTTTTTTAATCGTCCTTATTATTATTTTGGGAGCGGGTGGTTATGTTTATTACAAAAAGACGCATCCAAAATACATTCCGCCGCCGATTGAGCCGAAAGAGGAAATTAATATAACCATTATTCCCGGTTGGAATTTGAGACAGGTTGCCGATGATTGGGTAAAAAATAAAATAATTGAAAAACCGGAAGAACTTTTTGATTTGCTTGGCGAACCGGCTTATGATTATAAATCAAACAAAGAAAAAGCCCCTGTTTTGGATTTGGCCAAAGATGAAGAATGGGCCTTCCTGTTTGAAGATAAGCCCGGTTACGCTTCATATGAAGGTTATTTATTTCCGGATACTTATCGGGTTTATGCCGACGCAACGCCCGAGGATATTTTGAAAAAAATATTCGCCAATTTGAATAAAAAAATTACTTCAGAGATGCGAGAAGAAATAAAGCGCCAAGGCAAAACAATTTATGAAATTTTGACCATGGCTTCGGTCGTGGAAAAAGAAGCGGCACACAAAGAAGATATGTCTATGGTGGCTGATATTTTTTGGCGCCGGTATAAAAGAGATTGGGCGCTTCAATCTTGCGCTACCGTTAATTATATTACCGGAAAAAACGATCCGGGAATTTCATCTAATGACAAGCAGTTGGATTCTCCTTTTAATACATATAAATATCCGGGTTTGCCTTATGGGGCCATCAGTAATCCGGGTATTACCGCCATTGAAGCCGTGGTTTATCCCAAAGCGAACAGCTATTGGTATTTTATGAGTGGGAAAGATGGTATCACTCGCTATGCCGAAACACTCGACGAACACAACGCGAATGTTTATAGGTATTTGAGGTAAAAAAATTATGTTTACTTCCGATTTTGATTACAATTTACCAAAGGAAGCCATCGCTCAAATGCCGATTGAACCACGCGACCATTCACGATTGATGGTGATTGATAAAAAAAATAAAACGATTGAGCATCGGCATTTTTATGATATTATTGAGTATTTGCGAAAAGGGGACTTATTGGTTTGGAATAATTCAAAAGTTTTTAAGGCTCGTTTGCGTGGGTTGGTTATGGCCAATCCCGTTGTCGCCGGAATAGATTTATCGAATTCATCGGAAGTAATTTTTAACGCACCGAAAGTTGAAATATTTCTTTTGCGTCCGATGGAAAATCATGGCGTTTGGAAGGCCCTGGCCAAACCGGCAAAAAAACTTCGTTTGGGAATGAAAGTTGTTTTTGCCGAAGATTTTTCTTGCGAGGTAATTGTTAAAGAATCGGATGGCACGGTTTTGGTTCAATTTGATGAAGAAGATGTGGTGGTTAGAGAAAAGGCCAATCGTTATGGCGAAGTGCCGACTCCTCCCTATATTAAAATTGAAAATCCTTCAGGTGATTTGTCCGAAAAATATCAGACTGTGTATGCGCAAAAAGAAGGTTCGGTGGCCGCGCCAACTGCCGGATTTCATTTTACCAATGAGTTGATCCAAAAAATAAAATCAATCGGAGTGGAGTTTGCCGAAATAACATTGCATGTCGGGCTCGGAACCTTTCAGCCGGTAAAAGAAAAAAAAGTTGAAGAGCATAATATGCATTCGGAATGGGTTGAGCTAACCGACAAGAACGTTAGTTTGATTAGGTCGGCCAAGGCGGAAAATAGGCGAGTGATTGCCGTTGGTACAACTACCGCCCGGGCGCTTGAAGGAATTGCCGAACTTCACAAAGGTGAATTGCGTCCTTACAATGGAGATATTAATATTTTTATTTATCCGGGGTTTGAATTTAAAATAATCGATGCCCTAATCACCAATTTTCATTTGCCAAAATCAACACTGATAATGTTGACCTCGGCTTTTGCCGGCGACCGAGAATTTTTGTTGCGATGTTATGAGGAAGCGGTTAATCAAAAATATAGATTTTATTCTTTCGGCGACGCCATGTTTATAAAATAAAAAACGCCTCTGTTATTTCAGAGGCGTTTTTATTTTACTCTTATTCAACGGTCACTCCCATTTGCTTTGCCGTGCCTTCCACCATTTTCATCGCGCCTTCAACGTCTTTGGCGTTCATATCTTGCATTTTCTTTTCGGCGATTTCTTTAACTTGCGTTTTTGTTATTTTGCCAACCTTCTCTTGAAGCGGTTTGGCGGAACCTTTTTGGATGCCGGCCGCTTTTTTTATCATTTCTGCCACCGGCGCCGCTTTCATGATAAAGTCAAAAGTTCTGTCTTCGTAAACGGTGATAATCACCGGTACCACTTCGCCTTTTTTGTCTTGGGTTTTGTCGTTGAATTCTTTGCAGAATCCGGCAATATTCAAGCCGTGTTGGCCGAGCGCCGGACCGACCGGCGGGGCCGGGTTAGCCGATCCACCGACAATTTGTAATTTGATTTGTGTTACTACTTTTTTTGCCATAAAATTATTTTTAATTTCTCGCTGAGAAGCCCTCGTGAACGAGGCAACGAGTTAGTTCGTTAAATCTTTTTAACCTGCAAGGCGTCCAGCTCTACCGGAGTTTCTCTGCCAAACATTGTCACCATTACTTTTATTTTTCCGCGTTCATGGTCAATGGCGCTGACTTTTCCTTCAAAATTTTTGAAAGGTCCGTCGGAAATTTTGACCACATCATTTTCTTCCACGTCAATTGTGTGTTGCGGTTCGTCGGCCGATACGCGTTTCATTAAAGTTTCGACTTCTTTGTTATCAATCGGGGTCGGAGTAGTGCCTGAGCCGATAAAACCGGTCACATTTGGCGTGTTTCTGACCATATACCACGAATCGTCCGTTACCATCATTTCTACTAGTACATAGCCGGGAAATATTTTCTCTTCGATAGTTGTTCTTTTGCCGTTTTTGATTTTTATTTTTTTCTCTTTCGGCACCATTACGTTAAAAATTTTGTCGCCCATATCGAACGACTCAATTCTTTGTTCCAAATTGCTTTTGACGTTTTCTTCATAACCGCTGTATGTGTGAAGAACATACCATCGGCGACCCAAGTTTAATGTTTGTTTAGCCATATCCTCCTATATTAGCGAGAAATTAAAACCTCGAATCCGAGGTTGAATACGTAATCAAGAACCACAAAAAACAATGCAGTTCCGACTGATAAACCGATAACCAAAAGTGAATAGTTAAAAGTTTGTTTTTTTGTCGGCCACGATACTTTTCGCATTTCAGCGTAAGAGCTTTTAATGTAATCGATGATTTTGTTCATAAAATTGTTATTTTTTTGGATTTAAAAACGGCCTCGGGCCGTTATGAGGCTACTATATATGAAAGCTTGAGAAATGTCAAGAGGTGGGTGGATATGTTAAAAATATCTTTAAATATCCAAATTTCTAACGGTTTTCGCGTATGTTTGAATGAATTTTTTGCGCGGTTCCACCTCATCGCCCATAAGGATTTCAAATGTTTCGTTGGCCAGTTCGGCATCTATGGCGGACACTTTTTTCATTATTCGCCTTTCCGGATCCATTGTTGTTTCCCAAAGCTGTTCGGGGTTCATTTCGCCTAAACCTTTATATCTTTGTAAATTTATTTTTATTCCGTTAACAAATAATGATTCAGCGCCTGATTCATCTGTGGCACTTTCTTCTTCGGGCTCTGCTCCTTCGGTTTCATCTTTTTTTGCCTTTGCTTTTTTGGCTGTTGCCTCTGATTTGGCCGCTTTTTTTCCGGCGAGCTCGGTTACTATCAAATCTTTTTCTTCTTCATTATAGGCATAACGCATTTCTTTGCCGACTTTGACGGAAAACAAAGGTGGTTGCGCGATGAATAAATGCCCTTGGTGAATCAGTTCTGGGAAATAACGATAAAAGAAAGTGAGTAGCAATGTGCGAATATGAGCACCATCCACATCGGCATCGGTCATAATAACAACGCGATGATATCGCAATTTTGAAATATCAAATTGTTCCCCGATGTTTGTGCCTAAAGCGATTATCAATGATTTTAATTCATTGTTAGTAAGAATTTTATCAATTCGAGCCCTTTCCACGTTCAGAACTTTTCCGCGCAAAGGCAAAATCGCTTGGAATTCGCGGTTGCGACCTTGTTTGGCACTGCCACCGGCGCTGTCGCCCTCAACAATATATAATTCAGAATCCTCGGCCGAACGTGAAGAACAATCGGCCAGTTTGCCAGGCAACGTAAATCCTTCAAGAGCTCCTTTCCGTAGTATTGCATCACGGGCGATTTTGGCGGCATTGCGCGCCCGTGAAGCCAGAATACATTTGCCGACAATTGCTTCTGCGTCGCGCGGGTGCTCCTCCAAAAAAATCAAAAATTCATCACCAAAAACTGTTTCTACCGCTGTTTTTGCTTCTGTGTTGCCAAGTTTGGATTTTGTTTGGCCCTCAAATTGGGGTTCTCTGATTTTGATTGATATTACCGCGTTCAAGCCTTCTCTCACGTCTTCGCCCGATAAATTGGCGTCTTTTTCTTTGAGAATATTTTTATTGCGCGCGTATGTGTTTAATCCGCGAGTGAGAGCGGTGCGAAATCCGGCCACGTGTGTACCGCCGTCGGGGTTATGGATGTTGTTGGTAAAAGCGAAAAGCGTTTCCGTATATTCTTCGGTGTATTGCAAAGCCACTTCCACGCCGATTTGCTCGAATTCTTTATCAACATAAAAAATGTTTTCGTGCTTTGGTTCGTTGTTTTGATTGAGGTGACGGACATAAGAGCTGATTCCGCCTTCAAAAAAGAATTGATAAACCGGATTGGGGAAGGCCAAAGATGTTTTGTCCGTTTCTTTTTCTTCTTCGGTTCGTTCGTCTTTTATTACCAAATGAATGCCTTTGGACAGGTAGGCGTATTGGCGCAAATGGTCAATAATTATTTTCCATTCATAATCAAGAGTTTCAAAAATTGTTGAATCCGGCTTGAAGAGAATTGTTGTGCCGGTATCTTTGCATATGCCGATTGAAGCCACTTTTTTAATTGGATTTCCTTTTTTGAATTCTTGCATCCAGATTTTTCCATCTCGGCGAACCTCGGCGCGCATATGTTCGGCGAGCGCGTTAACTACTGATACACCGACACCGTGCAAACCGCCGGATATTTTGTATCCGCCGTCGCCGAATTTTCCGCCGGCGTGCAGTTTTGTTAACACAACTTGAAGAGCGGAAACTCCCATTTGCGGGTGAATATCAACCGGAATTCCTCGGCCGTTATCTTCAACTTTTACATAGTGGTCGGGAAGTAATGTCACCGTAATCAAATCACAGTGTCCGGCCATGGCTTCATCAATTGAGTTATCAACCACTTCCCAAATCAAATGATGCAAGCCGGTTGGGCCGGTTGAACCGATGTACATGCCGGGACGGCGACGAACAGCTTCCAAACCCTCAAGTACGGTAATATTTTTCGCGCTGTATTCGCCGGATTTTGATTCGCTTTTTTTGACTGCAGTCGGTTTGGTTTGTTTTTCCGGAATTTTTTTAATTTCCGTTATCGCTGGTTTTTCCGGTTCTTTTTTTGGCACAATTTTAACAGCCGGTTTTTCCACCGGTTTTTTTGTTTTTTCGGTTGATACATTTTTTAACCTCCCATGGTCGGCTTTTCTGATTGGCATAATTCAATAAATATAAAATAACATTTAACAGTGGCTTAATTTTATCATATTTATATCCCCGCTGGCAAGGCTCTGGCTGATTGATATTTTGGCAAAGGTGTAAAAATAGGGTATAATATATTAACAAAAAAGTAATAATTTTATGGTAAATTTTTATAGTCAAATGAATCGCCAAAACGGCGAAGAAAAAATCGATGCCACGAAGCCTGTGCCAGAGAGTAAAACCGTCAAACCGAATATTAAAAAGTATGTTGATTTAAGCGGGGGGTTTGACGCCGGCCAATTTACTTGGGCGGTTTGGTTTGTCAAAAATAAATTGCTTCTTTATCGGCTCGGAGTCGGGTCTTTAATTTTGCTGTGCTCTTTAACTATCGGTTTTTCACTTTGGCGAGCGTTTAATATTTTATATTTTGATCTTACAGCCGGCAATGAGATGGATCGTCAATTAACCATGTCTGTTAATTATTCGGCCCTGCACCCCGGGTTTAGCCCCGAGCCATTGGAAATTTTGAACTCGCAATCTTTAATGAGCGGAAAAAATATAGTTGACGCTTTGGCGGAGGTTCGCAACCCAAACGAAAGATACGCGGTTTATTTTGATTACTATTTTATTTTTGGCGGAAATTCGACCGAAAAGCAAAGTGATTTTTTATTACCCATGCAATCGCGCCCGATTGTGAGCTTTGGTCTTGATAGTTATGATTTTGTCGGAGCGCCAAGCGTGGTTATTGAAAATGTGCACTGGCAAAGAATTTCGGCTCATGAAATCACCGAACCGGTTGCCTGGCAAGATGAAAGAATAAATTTTTCGATTAATAATTTTACTTTTAGTTATGCCGGCGAAGGCGGTTCTTTGGCTCACGCCATCAGTTTTGAAATTTTTAATAACAGCGCCTACGGCTATAGAAATCCGTTATTTTATTTGGGACTTTTTCAAAATCAAAATATGGTTGGCATAATGCGTTTTGATTTGGTTGATTTTGGTTCTTTGGAAAAGAAAATGATTGATTTGCGCAATTATGCCGAGGGTTTGTCGGTTAACGAAATTATCCTTTATCCGGTTATTGACCTTTATAAGAAAGAAGTGTATCTTTTGCCGAGAAGATAGGCATTATGAGGATTTTTAACAGAGTTTCATGGCGCGAGTTTGATTGGCCTCTTTTGGCGGCGATTTTTTTGTTATGCGCGATCGGTTTTGCCGCTATTTACAGCGTTGACTTGTCTCGAGGCTCGGCTTTGATTTATAGTAAAAAACAATTGGCCGCTTTTGGTGTTGGAGCGGTTTTTTTATTTTTATCGGCCTTTGCCGCGCCGACAATTTTTCGGGCCTACGCCAAGTGGTTTTATACCATAACTGTTTTGTTTCTTGTCGCTGTTTTATTTTTTGGGGATAATATTCGTGGCACAACCGGTTGGTTTGCTTTTCCCGGTTTTTCCATTCAGCCGGTTGAGTTTGCAAAAGTCGGTCTGATATTAATGCTTGCCTATGTTGCTTCCAACTTCGGTCGTCGTTTTGACAGGCCTTTGTTTTTTTTGGGCACGGGAGTCATTACATTAATACCTATTTTTTTAACATTGCTTCAGCCTGATTTGGGTTCGGCGATATTGCTCGGGGCTATTTGGTTTGGCCTGATGTGGATTGTTGGTGTTAGAAAATTATATTTAATCGCTTTTGTCGCGCTTTTTTGCGCTATTTCGGTTTTTGCTTGGATGTATTTGCTTGCTCCATACCAAAAAGACCGGGTTTTAAATTTTATGGACCCTTCACGCGACCCATTGGGTTCCGGTTACAACACGATTCAATCGGTAATTGCCGTCGGTTCGGGTGGAGTATTCGGACGCGGTTTGGGTTTTGGTTCGCAAAGTCAGTTGCGTTTTTTGCCGGAAACACAGACTGACTTTATTTTTTCGGTTATCAGCGAAGAGCTTGGCTTGGCCGGAGTGGCTGTCATTTTATTTTTATTTATGCTTATTATTTGGCGCCTGGTTTTGATTGCCAGACGGACAAAAGACGACTTTACCGCTCTTTGCGCCATGGGTGCAGCCATCTTGTTTTTTTCGCAATTATTCATTAACATTGGAGCTAATATTGGCATCATGCCAGTGACAGGTGTCACTTTGCCTTTTGTCAGTTCTGGCGGTTCATCGCTCCTTGCCAATATGATTTTAATCGGTATTATTGAGTGTCTTAACAAAAAAAATAATTTATGAAAAAATCAAAAAACCGGTCATACACGCGGTTCAAAAAATTATGGAAACTCGGTTTTGAGGAATACAATACCGAACAGTTTGATTTGAGCCATGACGGAGAGCTCACGGTGCGTGAAGGAAATTATCAATACAATATATATGATATTGTAAAAAAATTCGGCACACCGACGGAAATTGTTTTTCCCACTTTAATAGAAAATCGCGTTCGTGATTTGATTGAGACATTTAACGCCTATATAAAGATATCGGGATATAAAGGAAAATTTTTTTATCATTACGCCATGAAGGTAAATCAGAATCGCGAAATGGTTTTGCCGGCGGTAGCCGAAAAAGCAAATTTGGAAGTGTCGTCTGCAAATGAACTTTTTTTGGTCAAAAGAATGCTGGAACAAGAAAAATTTCACGCCAAAATCCGCGTTATTTGCAACGGCCCAAAGACGGAAAAATACATGAAATTAATTGAGGAGCTGAGGGGTAAAGGCATGGTTATAATCCCGATTATTGAAGATTATGTGGAACTTGAAAGAATGAAAAAGTTTAACGGACCTGTTGGTATCAGAGTTAATTTGAATGTGCGCGTTCCCAGTCGTTGGGATAAAAAATATAATCGCTATGGTTTTACCGAAGAGGAACTTGTAAAAATTGGGCGCGTCCGCAATTTATCAATTCTTCATTATCACATTTCCAGCCAGATTGATAGCATTGAAGGCATGCTTCGCCCTCTGCATCGAGCGATTAATTTATATGCCCAGTTGAAAGAAAAAAATCCCGGTTTGGATACTCTTGATCTGGGCGGAGGAGCCGGTGTGCCTTATGAAAAAAAGAAAAGATATTATACCGCCAAAAGTCTTATTAGCCATGTGGTGCGGGCGTGTAAAAAACACAGCGAGCGACTTGGCATCAAACATCCGAATATTATTGTTGAATGGGGGCGCTATGTAGTCGCGCCGACTCAGATTACCATATATAATGTATTGTCGGAAAAATTAGTGGAAAATAAAACAGACACATATTGGTATTCCATTGACGGAAGTTTTATTAATGACTTGTCTGACACCTGGGCAATTCACCAGAAGTGGCATATTGTGCCCGTGAATAATATGAACCGAACCAAATTAAAGAAAGTTTGGCTGGCCGGTTCCAGTTGCGACAGCGACGACCGCTATACCGCGGGCGATTGTATAATGCTTCCGAGAATTGATGATTGTCAGGATTTATATGTCGCCGTTTTTGACACCGGCGCTTATCAAGATCCGTTGTCATCGCACCATTGTTTGCTTTCAAGCCCGGCAAAATTAGTGGCCACGAACGGAGAAATAAAGCTAATTCGCCGACGTGAGACGCCGGAAGAAATCGGGAAGATGTTTGGATGGTAGAAGTGATCTTTTTTAATAAAACACATCTTTTTCAGAATTATTACTTTTCGAATCAATCTATTTTATTATCAACAAGCATTTCAGGCACGAGTCTCCGCGTCTGAAGACGCGTCGCTCTAACGCTCCCCCGATTCCCGATTGAATTGGGGTCCGCGACTGCCTTCAATGCTTATTGATAATTAAAATTACACTTATTATGACTGAGAAGTTGAAAAATTTACAACAAAAAATAAAAGCGACAATGGAATTGCTTCATATTGATGAACTCAAAAAAAAGATGGAACAGCTTGGCAAAGAAATGAACGAGCCGGATTTTTGGAGTAATCAAGAAAGGGCCCAGTCTATTTCCGCCGATTATAATGATATAAGAAAAGAAGTTGATAAATGGTGTGATTTGGAAAAAGAGGCGCGCGATTTGGAAGAGCTTTCATCTTCCGAGGGAGAAAATATTAAAGAAGAAATCGAAAAACAAATTAGTGAATTGGAAAATAAGTTTGCTGATTATGAATTTTTTCTTTTGCTTAATGGGCCGTACGACAAAAATAATGCCGTTGTCGCCATACATGCCGGTTCGGGCGGTACCGAGGCGCAGGACTGGGCGGAAATGCTTTTGCGGATGATTTTGCGGTTCGCGGAGAAAATGAATTGGCGTGTTCGCGTGATTGATGAATCTCGCGGTGCTGAAGCCGGTTATAAATCCGTTACAGTTGAAATTAAAGGACTGTATGCTTTTGGTTATTTAAAATCCGAGCATGGCGTTCACCGATTGGTCAGAATTTCGCCTTTTGACGCCGAAAAAATGCGCCATACATCTTTTGCTTTGATTGAAGTTTTGCCGGAGATTGACGAAAGCGTCCAAATTGAAATTAAGCCGGAAGATTTGCGAATTGATACTTTTATGTCCGGTGGCCACGGCGGACAAAGCGTTAACACCACTTACTCCGCCGTTCGCATTGTCCATACTCCGACCGGTATCAGCGTTTCATGCCAGAATGAGCGTTCGCAACAACAAAACAAAGAAACGGCGATGAAAATCTTACGGGCAAAATTATTCAGATTGGAACAAGAAAGAATCGCAAAAGAAAAAAAAGATTTGCGTGGAGAATACAAATCAGCTGAATGGGGGAATCAGATTCGTTCTTATGTTTTGCACCCATATCATATGGTTAAAGACCACCGCACTGATTATGAATCGGCTGACCCGGAGTCTGTTTTGGAAGGGGATTTGATGCCTTTGTGCGAGGCGTATTTGAAGTGGATCAAGAAATAAGAGTAAATTTCAAAAAATATTACCCACCGCATAAATATTTGTTTGTCAATAAGCATTTCAGGCACGAGTCTCCGTGTCTGATGACGCGTCGCTCTAACGCTCCCCCGATTCCCGATTGAATTGGGGTCCGCGACTGCCTTCAATGCTTATCGCTAATAAAAATGAAACTCGTCGCTCGCGAGTGACAGGTTAAAAATTATATAATCATGGATATTTTATCTAAGAAAGATATTGATATTTTGGCGGAGCGTTTTAAAAGGGGAGATGTTATAATTTTTCCGGCCGAAACTTCTTACGCCCTCGGTTGCGATGCTTCAAATCAACAAGCGGTGGACAGAATTTTTGATATAAAAAAACGTGATTATAACAAACCGCTTTTGATTATTGTGCCCGATATTCAAAGCGCAAGAAATTATTTGGTTTGGAATAAAAATATAGATGAACTGGCCAAAAAATATTGGCCCGGTCCTTTGACGGTTATCGGCGAGTATTCCGGGCTTTCTTTGACTCGTGGAGTAGTGTCAAAAAATAATACAGTGGCGGTTAGAGTGCCCGATGATCTGTGGCTGAAAGAATTATGCCAAAAAATGAATGGTCCGCTCGTGGCGACTTCGGCCAATATTTCCGGCGAGGAGTCATTGTATAATTTTGCTGAAATAAATGAAATATTTTCTTTGAGCGATAATCCGCCTGATGTTTTGGTCGATGGAAGAGATTTGCCAAAAAATTCGCCCACTACCATTGTTGAAGCATCGGGAAGGGATATAAAATTGATCAGACAAGGAGGCTTAAAAATTTTGTAATTTTTTTATTATCAATAAGCATTTCAGGCACGAGTCGCCACGCCTGAAGGCGTGGCGCTCTAACGCTCCCCCGATTCCCGATTGAATTGGGGTCCGCGACTGCCTTCAATACTTATTGATAATAAAAAATATAAAACATTTATCATGAATCAGATTTCAAATAAACAATTTGGTAGTTTGGGAGTTTTTTTGATGTGCGCTGTGGCAATTTTATCCGCCATATCAATTTTATTTTTTTGGAAAATCACTTTGATTGATATTGAAAATAATACTTGGTTAACTTCTTCAAATAATTTTCATAGATTAATTTATGGTCAAAAAAATCCGTTGATCAAAGTAAAAGGATTGTATTTGACCGCTTACAGCGCCGGGAGCGCCAAAAAATTGAATGAAATAATCGCTCTCATAAAAAGAACGGAATTAAACGCGGTCATTATTGATATTAAAGATTACAGCGGACTTGTTTTGTATGACAGCCAAATTCCAGCGGTTATTCAATTAAAAACAAAAGACAATCGTTTGGGCGACGCGAAGGAGCTTGTTAAAAAATTAAAAGAAGAAAATATTTATGTTATTGCCAGGCAAACTGTTTTTCAGGACCCGATTTTGGCCGAGAAAAAACCGGAATGGGCGATAAAAAATAAAAACGGGGGATTGTGGCGTGATCACAAGGGCCTTGCTTGGGTTGACCCGACGAACATTGAAGTTTGGCAATACAATTTGGCCATAGCCAAAGAAGTGGCAAAACTCGGTTTTGATGAAATAAATTTTGATTATGTCAGGTTTCCGTCCGACGGCAGGATGAGTGAGGTTGTGTACACGGTGGGAGATAAGAAAAAATATGAAGTGATGCGAGAATTTTTTGATTTTTTAAGTCGCGGTTTGTCTGCTGAACCGGTATGGCTGTCGCTTGATATGTTTGGTTTTGTGATGGAAAAATCCGGTGAAGACGACATGAATATCGGTCAGCGTTTGGAAGATGCACTTGATTTTTCCGATTATGTTTGCCCGATGATGTATCCTTCTCATTATCCGCCCGGTCATTTGGGTCTTAATAATCCGGCCGATTATCCGCGTTTGGTTTTTGAAAATGGAATGAAGCTTGGAGCGGATCGTTTTGAAGGCAGGCGGGCAATGCTTCGGCCTTGGATTCAGGCTTTTGACCTTGGCGCGGTTTATGGGGCGGAAAAAATTAGAGACCAAATTGAAGTGACGGAAAAATATTCGGATGCCGGTTGGTTTTTGTGGAATGCAAGCAACCGCTATACAGATGCGGGGCTTAGAAAATAATTTAATATTTTTAGAATTATTTATTTATTATCAACAAGCATTTCAGGCACGAGTCTCCGCGTCTGAAGACGCGTCGCTCTAACGCTCCCCCGATTCCCGATTGAATCGGGGTCCGCGACTGCCTTCAATACTTATTGATAATAATTAACATTTTTTAAATGTCAAAACTTTTTAACATCGACCATCTAAAATTCCTTTGTCAAAAATACAATCTTCGGCCGAGTAAAAAATACGGTCAAAATTTTTTAATTAACGAAGAAGTGATTGAACAAATAGTTGAATCGGCGGAGATAAAAAAAACAGATACGATTGTGGAAATCGGTCCGGGTTTTGGCCCACTAACTTTTGCCTTATCTGAGCGCGCTCAAAAAATTATCGCGTTTGAAATAGAAAAAAAATTGGCGGATTATTGGAGTGATAAAAAGCCAGGCAATGTGGAAATTGTTTGGGGCAACGCGCTTAAGCATCTTGATAATATGCCGGATAAAAAATATAAAGTCGTCGCCAATTTGCCATATCAAATTACCTCGCCCATTATTCGCGCTTTTTTGGAAACAAATAATCCGCCCGCGCAAATGATATTAATGGTACAAAAAGAAGTAGCCGAGCGAATTTGCGCCAGGCCCGGGGACATGTCGGTTTTATCGGTAGCGGTGCAATATTATGCCGAGCCAAAAATTATAGCCAAAGTTTTGCGTTCAAATTTTTGGCCGGAACCAAGAGTAGATTCGGCTATAATAAAATTGTCATTAAGCAAAAAACAAATAACGGCCGAAAAAACTCAAAAGTTTTTTCAATTGGTAAAAGCCGGATTTTCCAGTCGTCGTAAATTACTGATAAAAAATTTGGAACCGATTTTCGGTAAAAAAAATAAGCAAAAAATTAGGGAAGCGTTTGAAAAAATAAATATCAAACAAACGGCCAGGGCGCAGGAATTAAGCATTGAGCAGTGGGGTTTTTTGGCCAAAGAATTGTAGTTTTTTTTAAAAAGCAACGCCATCGGCATTTTGAGTATTGCGAGCCCGGTTTATCCACTATTTATTATTTCGCCTTTTTGTTGTTTGTGATATAATAATTAGGAACATTTTTGATTATGGATGAACAAGCTAACCGCTACTCAAAGGAGCAGAAAATCGGCTTGGTTTTGCTGTCTGTTTTTGTTTTGCTTGCCGTAACTCTGGGCTTGATTCAAGTCAGGAACACTCTTTATAAACCGTTTGCGCTGAATACCTCCGTTCCTCCTTTAATTGGGAAAGAAGTCAACACTTCAGAGGTTCTGCGATATCGCGATACGGACAATGATGGTCTTAGCGATTACGATGAATTGTTTGTTTATAGCACGAGCCCTTATTTGGCCGATACCGATTCGGACGGCATATCCGATTACGACGAAGTCAGACAAGGTAAGAATCCAAACTGCCCGGAAGGGCAAGTTTGTGGAAGCGTGGTGGACACTGCCTCGACCTTGCCAGACAAACCGGACCAAAGCGATCTTTTTGTGGCGGATGACAGTATAATACCGACCTCGCTTGATGATCTGGGCGAATTATATGACCCTGCGACAATGCGCCAAATTTTGATTGATTCCGGTTTGGACAAAAGTGTTGTTGACCAAATCAGTGATGAAGAATTGAATCAAATGGTTACAGATATTCTTGCCTCAGAGGACTTAACGACCGAAGAAGAAGTGGGCAACGAAGACACTTTAAAAGCGATTGAATATATCAATAAATTAATGGCTGAAGAAGCTGAAGATTAATTATGATTTTTGGGAATACAAAATTCAGATTATTAACGATGACGATTGTTTTTGTTTTTATTTCTGTTTTTGGGTCATTATTTTTGGTGCCAAATATCGCAAAAGCGCAAATGACAGTGTCGATACCTCTTCAATCCCCCAACATGGAAGCTTGGTTGGTAAAACAGGGAGTCACTGAAGTAAAAATGAACGCAAAAGAAAAAATGCTTCTTTTGGCTATTGGTGCCGTGACCAATGGCTTGAACTATTTTGCCAATAAAATCGCTTATGATATGGGGGTGTGGCTTGCCTCCGGTGATTTGGGGCAAGGACCCTTTGCGGAAACAAAAAGTTTTAAGGATTATCTGGCCCAAACCGCCGGTGACGCTCTTGGTGAAATTATCGGTTCAATGGGTGATATGCTGGGCATGGATTTGTGTAATTTGCCGGATTTGCGTTTGCAATTGGCTTTACAACTTGGTTTTCATTTTGGCGCTGACCCGCCAGAGCCAAGGTGTACATGGCAACAATTGCGCGAAGCATATAATATAGATAATATTCGGAGCCAGTATGCCAGCCAAGAAGGGTTGATGAACAGACTTGAAGGCGGGATTTCGGTTAAAGATACTGATTTTGGGATTTGGTTTTCCGCCAAACAAAAAGTTGATAATTACGCGGTTGAAGTTGAAGGTGGTAAGTCCTTAGATCGTCAAGAGGGAGATGGTGTTAACCCTTTGAAAGATATTATTTCCGGAAAAACAAAAGTACCAGCTACCGTAATGGCGCAAGAATTTCAGGCACAAGCCCCCTCAACAAAGAAAAAAGATGATTCAGATGTGAACACGGCCGCCATGGGTATGGCGGTGCAAAAAGGTGGAATTCAACTTTTAACCAATACTGCCGCCACTTTTGTTAACACTTTATTGGGCACGGTAATTGATAACTTTATCACCAAAGGGATGTTGCCCGGAGGAAAGGTAATATGCAATCCCGGATTAAGTATTTCCGGTTTGGGTTGGAATATGTGTCTTGACGATGAATCAGTGGCCGGAGATTATTACTCAGCCGGTTCAGCCGGCGGAACATCCGGCCAAAGACGAGCGGCGCAAGAAATGTTTTCGGAATTGTTAATGCCAAAAATCAGCACGATTGAAAATTATGACCCGACCGGCAATTTGGCGGAATGTTCGCCGGATAATTTTGCGCCTGATGCCTGCGTGGTTGACCAATCATTTTTGCAAATATTGAGCCAAGCCAGTTATGGTCAAGCCTTAACCATCAAGCAGGCGATTGAACAGGGTCTTTTGCACGGTGATTGGAAACTCTATTCCGCGAATAATGAAGCCATGAATCAAAAGCGTGATTGCGCTTTGGAAGCGTATTGCAATCGCAATCTTCGGATGCTCAGATTGTTGCGAATAATGCCTTTGGGACTCGAGATTGCTTCTTCATATTCGACTGAAGGCAATGAAGCGACACTCAAAGAAGTGGTGGACGCTTATTATGATGAAACCTCAAAATTTTATCATTTGGTAAATCCGTATTGGATTATTAAATATCCAAAAACCAGATGCGGGTCGCTTGCTTACAGCGCCGTTAATTACACCGATAGTCCGGTGCGTTTGCAATATTGCGCCGATATTCAGCATTGCGTTAAATTTAACTCCGATGGCTCTTGCGCCAATTGGGGTTATTGCTTGAGAGAAAAGCCGATTTGGAGTTTTGACGCGGATTATTGTGACGAACAATACAATAGTTGTCTGGCTTTCACTGCTTCCGACAAAACAACCGGTTCATATTTATTACGCACTTTGGACACGGTAAGTTGCAATGAAGAAAATGACGGATGCCGGCGGTATTCGCAAGTAGAATATTACGATACGGCAACGAGCACGGATTGGTTCCCGGCCATAGCGGAATACCAAGTGGCTCACGATATATTTTTTAACACCAGTTTATTTTTTAACAAAAAAGTGGCGACATGTAATTCGGCCGATGATGGTTGTAGCGCGTTTAAACTCGCCTCAAATACGGATACATTAATATATTTGCGAAAAGCTCCGGATTATTTGGGTTGTTATGATGCTGATAGCTCAACCGGCGTTAATAAGGTTGATTTAATAAATAAAAAATTAAAAAACGGCATTCAATGGCCTTTGACTTTTTCTGATTTAAATTTGATTAATCCGCAAAACAAAGAAGCTTGCAATCAATACGCCCAAGTTTGTTTGCCTGAAGAAGAAAATTGTAATTTTTATACCTCGGCATTGACCCGTGAAGTGATTCCGGGCAAGTTTACGCCGGCGGTTGTTGAAGGGGGAATTGTCACATGGAACGACCAATGCGATTACAAATGCGTTGGTTATGATGCTTATCGTGAAATGCCAAGTAACTACACCAATGGTGAATTAATAACATACATTATTCCATCATCCGGAAAAACTTGCTCGGCCGAAGAAGCCGGTTGCAGTTCGTTCACAAATTTATCCACCACGGTCGGCGGATTGGAACAAAACGAATACTTCACTTATTTGCGTCCGTGCATTTTGCCTGACCAAAATTTGCAAAGAAATTACACTGTCTATGAGCGTTCCGAAACAAAAGGCTATGAAATTAAAACATATACTTTGGCGAAGAGCGACAAATCAAACGGGCCTAAACAAATTTATCGCGATGGAGATGAGATGAATAAATATACCGCGCCGGATAATGATTATTGCTCGGAAGAGAGCTACGCTAACAAAACGGCCGAACCAGATTGTCATCAATTTATTGATGAATTTGGCGACACGCATTATGCCATGCTTTCAAAAACATTAATTGTCACCGACCAGTGCACTCCGTACCGGCTTAATAACACTGAATTGATTTCTTATGAAAGCGAGGCCCCTCGCTGTCCGTTTGATTTTGATAATGGTGAAGTTGACAACCACACCGGTGATGCCACGGTTGAATTCCGAAGCAATGCTTGTTTCTATATGGGCTTTACCGGCAACACAAATGGCGCCGGCGATAGTATTGCCTGTTCTGCCGAATCAAATTCATGCCGGTCCTTCAAAGGTAACGCCGGATACAATGTTCGCAAGATTGTTGAAGAGGATTTTGAATATTCAACCACAACGATTGATTGGAAAACTACGGCTAGCATGAGCGAGATAATTTCCACGGAATCGACTCAGCTCGAAGGTCATTCTCTCAAAATTACAGCCGAATCGGCATCTGCTAATAGTCTGGCCGGTAAAATTAATTTATCATTTAAAAAAGGCAAGAATTACGTTTTGTCATTTTGGGCGAAAGGCAATTTAGCGATAAACAAAATTGCTTTGTTGGATAATTCCACCATGACAGAGCAATCATTATCTGACAACACTTTAGTTTTATCGGATGTTTGGCGCTATTATTCCTTGGGACCGGTTGAATACAACGGAGAAGATACCTTGAGCGGTGAATTGCGTTTTACTTTCGGGAATAGTGTCGGGCAGATTTATATAGATAATATTATTTTGACGGAAGTTGATGATTACCTGTATTTGGTAAAAAATTCTTTGAGTGTTGACCCGATTTGCGACAGTAACACAAATGATAATTTACCGGGCGAGGCCTTGGGTTGTTCGGCATACACTGACCCGACACAAACCAATTACTATCTTACCAATTTTAATTATTTATGCCGTGAAGCGGCGGTTGGTTGCACCGCTTTGATTGACACATTTAACACTCCGGAAGATACGACTTCCCGCGCTTATAATGTGCGATTGGAATTGCTTATGTATGAACCCAGTTTAACTCCGGGGATGCAAGCAAAAGCAACAATAGATGGTGAACTTTTTGAATGTTTTGCCCCGACCGGCCAGACAGGTTGTTATGTTGATGTTTTTGATAAAACCGCGGAGCAAATATTTAACGGCGGGGAAACTGTCGGTGATAACGCAAAGCCAAAGTTGGTTGATTCAACCATATTTATTCCGGCGGATACTCCGTCAAGCACGCCCATATATTTGGTGGCCAATAAATCAGCCACATGCAAATCCGAAAATATGGGTTGCCAAGTTGTGGGGCGCGCCACAACAAACATAAGCGGAAAGAGTTATAATTTTGATTTTTTTGGCAATCCAACCACGCTGTTCACTCACTATGAAACATTTGAGGCCGTGGGCATAAAAAATGACCCGGCTCTTTATGAATCAATGTCTTGTTTCTCCGAGGCCGAATCCTGCAAATCATGGTCTTCAAGCCAGAGCAATTATTACTTTAAAGACCCGGTAACAAACGGCGGTTTGATTTGTGAATACAAGACAGAAGCCTTTATCGCTATCCATTTGCCGGCAACATTGCAAATGCAACCAACTTCAACTTCGAAATTATCCGCGCATCCTAACTCAACCGGGTGGATATGGAAAGATACCGGAATTTGTATTTTGGAAGACGCCGGATTATATATGGGTCGAGCCTGTACCGCTGACACCGACTGTGAGAACCATATTGGCATAGGTAAATGTATGTTCAAAAATCAACTTCCTTGTTACGCGGAAAATAAATCTTTTGGAGTGTATGGTCTTTGGTCATTCGGCAACACAGAAAAATATACCGGTTTTGTCGGTCTTTGCCCCGAAGAACAGTCGGGTTGTAATGAATTTATTGATTGGAGTAGTACGCAAGAAAACAAAAAATGTTCCATTAGCGGTAAAAAGTGCAATGCCGATAGTGACTGTGTTCCGGAAACTGACGGATATTGCGTGGTTAATACGAGCAACGCCTATTATTTAATTGATAATACAAAATTAAGTGAAGCTCAAAGCAAGTGTAACGGCCAAATCAGCCGAGCGGAAGGATGTGTTTTGCTTGATAAAACCGGCAATCCAAATAAATTTTGGCACACCACTTCATCATATGAAACATCGCGTGAATTAAACGACGCTCTTGTCGCGCCGGTTTCTCTTACTGGTAGTAATGACGCCAATATTATTATTAAAGTGACTCAAGACCGTGTTTGCGGAGAGTGGGCCTATTGCGACCTTAAACAAGAATTTGAAGATGAAGATTCCGGTGAAATAAAAAATCGTTGCTATCATCTTGGTGTTTGTAATCGCGCCGGCGCGGTTGACACTGTCGCCGGTCGAGTGGTCAAGGATTGCGCCGAACCGGCGACCGATTGGGATACAAAAGGTGAAACATTGTCAAAAGATTATTATCAGGATTTGATGACCTCTTGGGATTCCTGGGATTTTTCCGGTTATTCGCTTTTTAACACTTATCAAGTGCCCGACCTTACAGCCAGAAAAATTGATGACACTTATCGTTTGGTTTATGTGAACAATCAATATAGTTTTTTGAATGAAGACGATATCAATAGCTGTTATGATTCCGCAGATCTTCTTTATGGACAAAAAGACGATGGCGACCAGTGCGGGCCCGGTGGTACTTGGGGTTATTGTTATAACGGCGAATGTTTGAAAGGATACAGCGCCACAAATCCGGCGCAATCAAGAGTATTGACTTGCCGGGCATATGCCGAAGAAGTCAGTCCTTTCAGGTCGAGCGTGCTTATTGATTATGAAAGAGATAAACCGCTTCAATACAAAACGGGATTTGAAAATGTGAACTTATGTTATAGTGATAATGGCAATCCGGTTTCTTGCGATTATGATTATTATTGTTCATATCGAAAATTAAAAACCGGCAGTGGCGATGTTTACAAGCGTATAAGCAAAACAGAATCAATGTCCGGTAATTATATTTGTTCATCCGGCCCGTACAAAGGCAAATTTTGCACTGACCCGGAAACAACCACTCAATGCGGAGAAGGTGGAATCTGCTCCAAAATAAATAGTTTTCAAGTGATGAATGGCTGGCTTGGCTATTGCACCGAACGAGACGAACGCCAAAGAATTTACGGTTCAACTTCCAATGCTTGTTTGACTTGGTTCCCACTCGAATATCCGCCGGGTATTCCCAATTATTGGGAGCAAGACCCGAATGCCGGATATGAAATTCTTGAAGGCGCGCAGGATAGATTTATGTGTTTGGAAAATGAGCCTACTATACAAGATTCATATCAAAATGTCGGCATTGCCATGGGTAATTCTAATGCAAAAGATTTCGGAGGTAATTGGCCCAAAGGAATGATGAGAGACGATTCAATGATTTCTGATTTAAGTTTGTCAGCCGGTATGGGCATAAAAGGTGTTCCGGATAACGCGATATTAATCGGTTGTTCATATGAAGTTAGTAGTGATTGGGGTTGGGATATGCGTTACTATCAGTCTACCGATAGTAATGATTCTAATGGCTGGTACTGTCCTGTAAATGTTGACATTACAGATGTTGATGAATTGACACAAAGGGGTTGCTATGAGACACCGGAAGGGTGCAGGGACAACGAGGGTTGGTGGTATACAGATAGAAAATGGTTGAACACTGAAAGCGGAAAATATATTCATCGCGATGAAATAGAAAGAATAGATGTATTTCTTGACAGCGCGACCAATATGCCAAAAGGAGGAGGGTGGGTCAGTTTCATAAGAGATTCAGTCGATGCGGACGCAGAGGAAGAATCAAACAGAGCTTTTATTACAGAAGACGGTGGTTGGATAACCAATGAAGGTGAAACAAGTATTTCAACCGCTTCGTTGGATAATTTGTGTAAAGACGGTAAAGATTGGCGCGCCTGGACTTGGTATGCAAAAAACAGTGGCAGTCCGAATTGGTTGAATCAATGGTCTGATGGAAGTAGCACTGATTTAGGTAAGGAAAAAATAGCTATTGAGGGAATTTGTGAAGATAAAGACAGAATGGTTTATCATGCTTTTGAAGATGAAAAAGAAAGTATCGGAGTTAGGATAGTATTTGATGATCAATACTATTTCCGCGGTATTTGGTTGAATGTTGAAAATGGTTTACATTCTGGCAACTCCGGTTTAGGCTATTTCTTTGTTATTCATTTTGCTCCCGGTAAATGTCAAAAGTTCGCTCAGGTCTCAATGGTTAGTAGCACGAGCGACTTCTTGGCCAAACCGTTTACCAATCGATTAAATACAGATAAGGTCGTCAGTTTTAGTAGTAATTATCCAACGACCGCGCAAGTTTCTCCTCGAGAAGAGACGTTGAATGGCGGAAAATACGGCCTTGCTTACAGTACAGAATCCGGATTAGTGGATATCACAGGTATTACCACCGCAGCTTTTATTAACCCATTTGTTTTTAATTTAAATTTAGATACAAAGAATATTCCTTTTTCGCAAAACGGAAGTCAAGATAATAATTATGCGTTTACAAATTATAAGGCTGGCACCCCGCTGTCTGTTGCTTGGAGCGGTAAGCGTAAAAATGATTGTACTGGGTCTTATTGTCTTCCCGAATATTTTAAATATAGTTTGGATGCCATGGAAGATACTACTTCAATGCAACAAGGGCCTTTTGAAAAAGTGTTGATGAAAAGCATGTTCGCAAAAGTCTATGATTATTATTATAATGACGTGGAAAACGGTTTTGATATCGGGTATGTATCGTATTATCAAGAAGTTGATGCTGCGAATCCAACAAATGCAAGTAGAATTGGACAAATGGATATTTATCCGCCTCAAGTTGCCGCGCCATCAGGCAGTTCTTGGGAGTTAGACAAAATTTCTGTCAATGGCACCACCAGTGGGAATATTTATTTATTTTCCGGTTCGCAGACGCGAATTAAATTTTATGCTTGGGCGCATGGCAATCAAATGCCCTTACGCAGAGTGGTTGTTAATAAAGGTGATGATAATGATACACAAGTTGATTCGGAAATTAGCGATTCAATAGGTAATAGAAAACCTTTGTGCACTGATAGTACATGCGGTAACGACGAAGAAGATTGGCCTTTTACGTGCAATACTAATGCCGATTGCGGTGGTTCATCTTGTTATCCGCAAAGCGCCGAGGAGCGAACTTTCGGCAACACCACAGACACCGGTTGCAAAGATAAACCTTGGGATTTTGTAATGGACTATAATTGCCCTTATGGCACAATGGAGATTGTGATGAGCAACGAACAGCCGGATACTCCGATTTCCGGCAGGTCAATTGATTGGAATTATATCCGTCAGAATTTTTATAATGCCCCATATGTTTGCGTTGCCCGGCCAAAAGTTCATGTGCTTGATAATTGGGGTTGGTGCACGGGGAGTTGTACATATTCTTCAAATCCACAAGTAGATGGGAAAGGGTGTTATAGTGAGATGACTGTTAATGATTGTGAAATAAATAAGGTGAGACCTTGGATATATTATGATGGCTGGGTGGTGGTTGTGCCGATGGCAGGAAGCTAATCGTAAATTCCAAAATTAAAATTTCAAATTTCCAATTAAATCCAAATTAAACCCGTCAGTCACGACTGACGGGTTTTGTCATTCCATCACCTTGTCATTGCGAGGAACGCAGTGACGAAGCAATCCCATTTTGTCATCCTGAACGGAGTGAAGGATCTATTGTCTGGATTCCCGTCTTTCCCAAAGTGATCCCTTCGGGACACGGGAATGACAAGTAAAAAATTCTTCGGCTACGTCTCAGAATGACATAATAAAATCCCGTCAGTCGCGACTGACGGGAATAAAAACCCGCGATGAAATCGCGGGTGTCTGGAGCAGGATGCTCCGAAGGGCAGGACCTTGGCGTGGTGCCAAGGCAATAGGCAGGTCAGCAATCACATCTTTCGTAGGCGATGAAATCATCATCACCCGATGCATTCCAGGTTTTTTTTTGGATGAGTCTGCCATACTCATCAATCAACAGCTCGTATGTTGCGTCCTCATCCTCGTCGTGCAGCTCGGTCGGCAGTTCGGTGGTCTCGAAATGTAAGTTAATAAACCATGCGCCGTCACCCGAAAACTCGATCTTGCAGTTGTCTTCGAGCGGAGTCAATACCACAGTCATCAATTCGTCTGCCTCACAGCAGAAGTCGTAAACGTACCAATCACCCTCGATGTCCACGCACCCTTCCTCGTCCGACTCGCCGTTCAAACAGTCGCAGGCGTGCGGGTCGACCTCGGTGTCGGTGTCCGTATCCGAGTCGGTGTCGGAGTCGGTATCGGAATCCGTGTCCGAATCCGTATCCGAGTCGGTGTCGCCGTCGGTATCGCTGTCCGAGTCGCAGTCGGTGTCCGCGCAGTCGTCGTCGCCCTCGTCGCAACCGTTCGTGAGCATGCCGTAGGCGATGAGGCCGGCGGTCATGACGAAAACCACGAACAGACGCTTCAGGTCCATCTTCTTTTCCATGGTATCCTCCCGGACGCTCAGCGTCCTTCATAGAGACGCCCTGCGTCTTTTGTTTGTTTTTCCTGCCTATATTGTAAAGAACCTATTATTATTTATATTTTAGGCCATTTTCTGGCACTAAACAAGATATAATAGCACATTTTGACGGTTTTGTCAATAGTCAGCCCTCGCAATAATAATTATTTTTTATAAATAAAATACTAAATTTCTGTGGATAAAAATGCGTCATATTTTACTTTGTGCGCGCTGTTATTATGTGGTATAATATTAAAGTAATCTATGCAAATAAAGATTATATGGTAAATTCCCTGGTTCAGAAGGGAAAACAATTTTTGAATATAATCAAACCGAAAACTCGGCTGGGTTTGATGTCCGGAATTTTTGTTGCCGGCCTTTGCCTTTTCTTCCTTTTTGTTGTCGGAGATATTGCGCGTGGCGAAGACGGCAGTATAGGTGATTCAATATTAATGGCTATTGGTGATTTGTTTTTGTGGATTGCTTCAAAGTTCATGGGTTTGACTATTTTTATTTTGAAATTTGTCATAGAAATTGCCAGTTACAACGGTTATATTAATTCAAACGCGGTGGGTTTGGGTTGGATTTTGGTGCGCGATATCACGAACATGTTTTTTGTAATCATTTTAATGCTTATCGCGTTTGTCACGGTTCTTGGCATTGAGCAATATGAATGGAAAAAATTATTGGTAAAATTTGTGCTGGCCGCAATTTTGGTTAATTTTTCACGCGTAATTTGCGGAGTGATAATTGATGCGGCGCAGGTTTTTATGATGACTTTTATTAGTGGAGTCGCGGCTACAGCCGGTGGCAATATATTCAATGCCTTGCAATTAAACGACATAGTTTCTTTTTCTAAAAATGTCAGTCCAACAGAAATGAGTTCCGGGAATATGGTGGCCTCGGCCATGATGGCAATGATTTTTGCTTTTGGCACCATGTTGGTTATGGGTGGTTATTTAATCGTTCTTTTATCGCGCGTAATTGCTTTGTGGATTTTAATAATACTTTCTCCCCTTGCTTTTATCCTTGGAATTATTCCAAAATTTCAAACATATTCCAGTCAATGGTGGAGTGAATTTTCCAATAACGTTATTATCGGACCGGTTTTGGCTTTTTTCTTATGGTTGGCTTTTGCCGTGGCCGGCGGGGGAATGGCGCATAGTGAGTTTGCTGAAAGCTCATACCCGATGGGCGATAATTACAAGGCAGAGATGGAAACTGTTTCACGAGAAGGCGAGGAGGAGGGCGGGTCTAATTTGAATAAATTTTTGGAAAGCGAACAGTTGGCCAGTTTTCTAATCGCTTTTTTTATGCTTATGGCCGGTGTTAAAGTTGCCACAAAACTCGGTGCGGCCGGTTCAGAAATTATGGGTCAAGCCGGCGCGTTTGCCATGAAGGGCGCGGCGATGATGAGTGGTGTGGCAGCGGTTAAATGGGGGGCAAGGACGGCCGGGCGCGCGGCAGTGAGCGGAGCAAAAAAAGCGGGTAAGTTTGCGGCGATGAAAGCTCCAATTGTTGGGGGTGAGGCGTGGCAAGAAAGGGGTTTGAGAATGAAAAAGAAAGCAGGCGAAGCAGTTGGGTTTTGGAATGAAAAAGTAATGGGAGGGTATAAGGCCGGCGGAATAAGACAAAGGCTTCAAGTTGGTGGCAGAAAAGGTAGAATGGATGAATTAAAAAAACAAATTGAGTTGCGACAACAAATTACCGGTGCTTCAACAGTTGGCGCTCCGCCCAAAATGAAGGATGAAACCGCTTATCTAGAGGCGAAAATTAAGGCGTTGGGAAAAGGTAAAGAATATGTAAAAACAAAACGTTCTAACGAAGCCATTGAGAAATTAATCAAGCAAGAACCCGGAATGTTTAAAGGTGAAGAAGGGTTGTATTTTCGAGAAGCGCAAACAGCGCGTTTAAAAATTGAAGGAGAACGAGCCGAGCAAGGTAGAGTGGCTGAAGCAAGAAATACTGAGTATGAACACAGAAGGGGTGTTGCGACAACTCGTTATACCCAAGATTTGGCAGCCAGACATAAAAAAGAAGATATGGAATTTTGGAATACGCAAAACGCGGATTTATTTTTAAGTGAAATGGAGAGAATTAAGACAGCGCGCGATCAGAGTGAAGTTGGCTCAACAAAGAGAGAGGCTTTGACTGAAGATTTGACTGATATGATGCAGGCGGCTATGTCACGAAGCGCTTCGCTGGGTGTCAAAGCTATGGCAATTGTTAGCCCGACTCAAGGCGTTAGAGAAGCGGGCGATGTTGTTGCTCAACAAGCCGATTTTTTATCGGCTCATCTTGATAGACAAGTCGATGCTTCAACCGATGCTGTCAGAACTGCGTTTGATGAATTAAAGACAAAAATGGGAGGACAATTTGAAGGCGCGATGACAGTGCTCGCAAATTCTTTTGAAAATATGGCCGATAATGGCGCAATTTCTTTTGCCGGTTTAATGAGGACAAATCGTGATGGTTCTTGGAAATTGGTTGACCCAACCAATGATGATGATAATAGATTTCGCGAGAATAAAGTAATACAAGCGCGCAGCCAAGCTTCAGCCGGTAGGGCGAGAGGTTTGAGAGGCATGGTTGATCGTGACCACGCTGATGGCAAAGTGAGATTAAGCTGCGACAGCGAAGCGGCCAGAGATAATTTGGTTAGCAGGTATCGAGGAATTACGCCTCCACGGGCGGCTAATGTCGCGTTTCAAGATGTCGCTGATTTGAATGAAATATTCTCAGAAGTATTAACGGCGAGTGACGAGAGAAAGGGCCAAATAAAACAAAATCTTCAGCTTGTTGTTAATGGTATGATAAAAGCTAATCCGGATAATGACAAAGGCGTGAAAGCCTTGTTCGCGCGTCTTGATGAAAAGATAAAAGATGCATTAGGCGATGGTATTAAAGTTCCGGTTAAAGGTAAAGAGCCTGTTCCGTTATTTTCTAGAATAGATGAATATCAAGGTGGTGAAGAATATGAGCCAATTATCAGTCCCAATTATTAATGTATTAAATTGAGAAATATAAAAGTAATTAATAATTATGAACGCAGTGTCGATAAAATTTGACATGGCCAAGTTAAAAGAAGAACGCGATTTTTTTAATAAATTGAATTTACAGCAAAAAACCGAATTAAAAATCGCTTTGCTTGGCAAATATACAGCCACTTCATATGAAGAAGATTATTCTGACCGGTACGGTAATTTTGCTCATCTCACGGAAATGATATGGGAAGATTTGGTTTGGTTGTCAAAAGAAGAATTTGTCGAATTGGCGATTAAAAAACAAATTGCCGAAGCTTTATTTTTGAATTTTGATGTGTTTTTAAAAATTATTTGGTTTTTTAACACTAAATGCATACGCATTGACGAGTATCGCACTCTTTTTATTCAAGTCAAAGACGCGTTACTCCAGTCCGGTGCCATTATCGGGTATTGGGAAGAAAAAAAATACACAATAGCTGACGCAGTCCAAGAAATGAAACTTATTCGCAGTAAAGGCAGGGACTCAATTGAGATGGCGCAGTTTATCGAAAAAATAAGAAAAATAATTAATTTGGATAACGACGAATTCGCTGTAGAGTTTTTTATGGCGGAAGCAAATGATTTTTATACTGAATTGTTTGATTTGCTAGAATTCTTCTTGGAGACAAAGCCGGAGGAAATGGCTGTAAAAGTTTTGAGTTATACTCGGTCCAATATTGAAGACATAGAAGAATATGTGGCTGATATTTCTTCTTTTGAAAAAAGTTTCCCACCGACAGAAGTGCCTGAAATACCGAATTCAATACTGATATTAAGTGAAAATAAAATTGGTAATACACCTGTAAAACTCGCGCCTGTTTTCAAAACTACATCGGTTGTAGCGCAAAAAAATATTCCCGCAGTTATGCCCGATGTTTCTTCGCAACCAGAATTAGTTAAACCCTCATATTCCGAAATTTATCAAAAAATTGACGCCGTCTTTGAAAAAGACACGAATGGTAATTATGAAGATTTGGATTCGGTGATGATGGCTTTGGAAAAAGCTTCAAAAAAATACAATGACCCAAAAATCGCCGAGCTTTATTATTTTGATGAAGAGTCCGGCAAATTCAAATGGAATATATAATTATGGCGACTTTGATTCCAATTAAACATTCTGACGGCACAATCGAGAAAATAACGCTCGAGGAGTTTCGCGCTCGCGGGAAAAAGAGCGTTGTTCCGGCAGTACCGGCTGAACCGCCAAAAAAACCGACCGTCATTCCGCAAGCGCCCAAAAAAATCGAACCGCCAAAACAAATTCTACCCAAAAAACCGGAAATAAAAAAGATTTTGCCGATGACTCCTCCGCAAGTAAAAAAAATTGAGAGTCCTGCGCCAAAATCGAGTGTATCTTTTGGCAAAGAAGACGCCAAATCCCTTTTGGAAGATGAAATGCCAGCGGGTGGGACCAAATCAAAGTCTGAAGACCGTTTGGTTGAAGCAAAAGAAATTGTGCAAAAATCCGGTTTGAAATTAAACCCTAACACGGAAAAGCGCTTGATCGGTCTTGTCCAATTGCGTCTGAAAGATATTCGCTCGGAAGACGAAGCTCGCGACTGGATGATGATGCCGGAAAATCAAATGGGAATCGGGTTAAACAAAGAACAAACTGAAAAAGTTTTGAAATTAATTGAAGAAAAAAGAAAAAAACCGGTTGAAACGAATGTGCCGGTACTCAAAAGACCACTTGGTACTCCGACTGCATTAGCAAAAGAAGACCGTGAACCTTTTCCGGCAGTATCAACTCCCAATAATCCTTTTATTCATGCGCCAAAAAATATTTCTTCACCCGGCAGAGTGATTGAAAGCGGGGATATAATGCCAAAAAATAACAGCCAAGCCCGTCCGATAATGCAGGATATTACTCCGGCCAAACCGATGAACTTGGGACCGGTTGATGAAATCAGATTTTTTACATTGACAGATTTTCGTCGTTTATCAACAAATCCTGAAGAAGCCGCCGCCCGATTAAAACAGAAGTTTATTAATTTGAAAGAAGAATCATATTTGCTTTTTATTAACGCGCTAGAAGCTTGGCGAGGGAGTCCTCTTTTTATTGACTATGTTAATGCCTCGGTTGAAGCTCTGAACGCAAAATCAAAATTGACAGAAAGAGTCAAAAACGAGAAAATATCCATAGATGAAATCAACGCCTTAATTAAAATGGAAAAAGATTTGTTATAATTTTTTATGCCGGTTGAATCACAATTTGTTGTTCCGCAATTTATCGATGTTGAAGACAAAATATTTGGGCCGGTAACCGCCCGTCAATTTGTGATTCTTTTGGCCGCCGGTTTAACACTTTTTGCCGCTTTCAAATTGGCGGACTTCGCCTTGTTTGTTGTTTTGTTGATTGTTATCGGTGGTGGCTCATTGGTAGTCGCTTTTGTAAAAATAAACGGCCAAGCCTTCCATTATTTTTTGCTTAATATCATCCAAACTCTGCGTCGTCCATCGCTTCGAATTTGGAACAAATTATATACCACGGAAGACATAAAAAGATTGCGCGGGGAAGGAAGAGTGATTGTGCCTGAAAAAGCCGTAGCAATCAAAAGGTATTCATACAGCCGTATCCGCGATCTGTCGCTCACAGTTAATACCGGCGGTTATTATCAAGCGGAAGAATAATTAATTTTCAAGATGGTAAATTATGAAAAATAAATCAGCCGTACAATCCAGAGCGAATAAGCCGTCGGCGCAAAAAAATTTAACTATCTCCGAAGTTCGTAATGACACTATTGTGATGAAAGACGGCACTTTGAGGTCGGTCTTGATGGTATCAAGCATCAATTTTGCGCTCAAAAACGACGATGAACAGCAGGCGATAATTAATTCCTATGTTTCTTTTTTGAATAGCTTGGACCATCCTTTGCAGATTGTTATTCAATCACGCCAGTTAAATGTTCGCCCATATTTGGAAAATTTGGCCAAAAAAGAACGGGAACAGCCCAATGAACTTTTGCGCATGCAAATCGCCGATTATCGTTCATTTGTTTCCGAGTTGGTTGATTTGGGAAAAATTATGAGCAAGCAATTTTATGTTATTGTGCCATATGACCCGTTGACTAATAAGAAAAAGGGTTTTTGGTCCAGAGCTTCCGAGGTTTTTAATCCGGCCATAACCATTAAATTAAAAGACGAAAGATTTTTTAAACGAAAATATGACTTGGATATGCGCGTTCGCCAAGTTGAGTCTGGATTGACCGGAATGGGGCTTGAGGTGGTTCGGCTTGACACACAATCATTAATAGAATTGTTTTATTCAACTTTTAATCCCGACATCGCTTTATCGGAACCGCTTGCTCCTTTGGGGGATTTTAATTTAGAAGACGCGTAAAATATGGCTTTTAAACCTACAATTTCAAAAGAAATTACTAAAGAGCCAAGCCGTCTAAAAACGGAGACTTCTGAAATTCAAAGAAAGACAGGCGAGGAACTGGTTACTCTTGAAGAAGAAAAAATATATCGCGAAGGCGTAGTTACCATAAGAGACATAATCGCTCCGTCCGCTTTTCGAGTGGAGTCGAGTTTTGTTCAATTGGGTGATGTTTTTTGCCGGACACTTTTTGTCACGGCATATCCTCGATATATTTCCATCGGTTGGGCTTCTCCGGTGATTAATTTATCCACCACCATGGATATTTCCATGTTTTTTTATCCGGTTAAGTCAGCCGTAATACTCAAACAACTCAAAAATAAGGTGGGCGCGTTGGAAGCGCAAATTAACGCCGACACAGAGAAGGGCGCTCCGCGAGACCCGATTCGTGAAACCGCCTTGCGCGACATTGAACAACTGCGCGATAATCTCACCCAAGGAACGGAACATTTTTTTCAATTTTGTTTTTACATCACCGTTTACGCCAAAGACAAAGAAAAATTGGATCAAGTAAGCGAAGATATAGAAAATATTTTTGGCGGAAAATTAATTATTACTCGCAAGGTTTTGTATCAGGCCGAACAGGGTTTTAATTCCACTTTGCCTTTGGGGAACGATGAACTGTACATTTCTTTCAACATGAACAGCTCGCCGATTGCCGCTTCGTTTCCATTTATTTCGGCCGAGCTTACCTCTGACAACGGAATTCTTTACGGCATTAATCGTCACAATAACAGTTTGATTTTGTTTGATAGATTTTCTTTGCAAAACGCCAATATGGTTGTTTTTGCCACCTCGGGTGCCGGTAAAAGTTATGCCATAAAATTGGAGATTTTGCGGACCATGATGATGGGCGTGGATGTGATAGTAATTGACCCGGAAATGGAATACAAACATTTGAGCGACGCGGTCGGCGGAACATATATAAATATTTCTCTTTCGTCAGAGGCAAAAATTAATCCGTTTGATTTGCCCCGTCCGGTTGGAATGGAAATATCCACTGAAGACGTTATCAGGGGAGCGGTTATTACCATGAAAGGACTTTTGCGCATCATGCTTGGCGGTCTTTCGGTTGAACAAGACGCTATTATTGACCGAGCGCTCATTGAAACATACGCCAAAAAAGATATTACGCCCGATGCCGATTTAACCACGGTTAAACCGCCGATTGTGCAGGATTTGCAAGAAATTTTGGAGGGAATGCAAGGCAGTGAAGAGCTGGTTTTGAAACTGCAAAAATATACCGAGGGCACATTTTCCGGACTTTTTAATTCTCCAACAAATGTGGACATGAATAATCAGTTGGTTATTTACTCGGTTCGCGATTTGGAAGAAGAATTGCGACCGATTGCCATTTATTCAATCGTCAATTATATTTGGAATGTCGTTCGTTCGGAACGCAAGAAAAGAGTTTTGGTTATTGATGAAGCTTGGTGGTTGATGATGCATGAAGATTCTGCCAGATTTATTTTTTCTCTTGTCAAAAGATGCCGAAAATATTATTTGGGCGTAACGACTATTACTCAGGATGTGAATGACTTTTTGCGTTCGCAGTACGGTCAGGCGATTGTCACAAATTCCGCTTTGCAATTATTATTGCGGCAATCTCCGGCTTCAATTGACTTGATTCAGAAAATTTTTGTTTTGACCGACAGTGAAAAATATTTGTTGTTGGAGTCCGGAGTGGGCGAGGGAATATTTTTTGCCGGATTGAAACATGCCGCCATAAAAGTGGTCGCTTCATATACCGAGGACCAGATTGTTACCACCAATCCAGAGCAGTTACTGGCGATTGAAAAAGCCAAAAAAGAATTTGACGAATCAAATAAATAATTTCGACCCGTGCGCCAGTCGCGCCGGCTGATTAAAAAAATTATGATAACACTTCGAGCTCGTATATTCATTATTATCAGTTTGGCTGTTTTTATTATTCTTGCCATTAGCATCTCCTTGATTGTTTTCAAAAAAAAGTCGGGCGAACCGGTAGCCGAAGAGACGCCGATAAACGAAAATATAATTGATGAAACAAATTTTCCGTCTCAAATAATGACACCGTCGACGGTAATCCCACCGGGCGCCACTGTTAAACCGCCGACAACCGAAGAAATGATGAAAAACTCAGCCAAGCAAACCGCCAAAATATTTATTGAAAGATACGGAACTTATTCAACCGACAATAACAGTGAAAATATTTACGCCGTTCAGTCGATTGTTACAATGTCTCTGTGGCAAGATATTAGCCAGCATATTGGTACTCCGCCGTCGGCGGCTTTTATTGGCGTGACTACAAATGTTGTTGCTATAAATGTGGTTGAATTTTCTGCAGATAACGCAAAGGTTGAAATGTCTGTTCAGCGAACCGTTACCAGAGGGTCAAGCACGGAAAAAACAAGTGAAAAAACATCCGTCAGACTCGTAAAAACGAACGATGTTTGGCTTGTTGACAGTTTTGAATAATAGAATAATGTTTGCGAGATTTTTATAAATAAAAAGACGCTCATATGAGCGTCTTTATGATATGCTTGTTAAATACATAAAAGATTTATTGTTTCCGATTTTTTGTTTAAAATGCGGGCGGGAAGGGGATTGGCTTTGCCCGGATTGTTTAGCGCGAGAACAATTGGAACCGATAAAAAAATGCCCTTCCTGCGGATTGCCAAATAACGGTGAAACGTGTCTTGTCTGCAAAAATTTATGTCCGCTTGATGGATCATTTTCATTTTTTGTATACAAAGAAGAATCGGTCTTGGCAAAATTGATTGCTGATTTTAAATATAATTATACTCGGGATATTTTATCGTTGTGGCAAAAAATTATTAAAAAAAATTTTTTAGATATAATTAAATTATCGCGAGAAAACGGTGAATGGTCGGTTATTCCCGTCCCGCTTCACAAAAAACGAGAAAGAGAACGCGGGTATAACCAATCGGAACTTATTGCAAAAATTATTGTTGATAAATTGTCGCTTGAAATTGGAAATAAAAATTTTGTTTTAAAAAATAGATTAATAAGACAAAGGGCCACCGCCCAACAAGCAAAATTAAATAAATTGGAACGCGCCGAAAATGTATTCGGCGCGTTTGATTGGCGTGACGATAAACCATCGGAAAATATTTTTTTGGTTGATGATGTTTTTACTACCGGCGCGACTTTATTCGAATGTGCCAAAGTGTTAAAGCAAAATGGAGCAAAAAAAATCTGGGCAATTACTTTGGCCCGGACAGTATAGATTTGCGTTGACAATTATGCGTTTTTGAGGTATAGTATAAAGTCGCGAACAAGCGTTCTTTACAACAACAGCTCGGCTTTGAAAAAGGAGGCAAACATGAAGGTTTTGGGGGTTTTGCTCGGTTTTCTTGCGGTTCTCGGGTGCGATTCTGGTCCGTCGCCGTTTTTTCCGGGTAGCGACACGGATGCCGACACCGACGCGGATACGGATTCTGACACGGATTCCGACACCGACGCCGATACCGACTCAGACACGGATTCGGACACCGATTCCCAGACCGATTCAGAATCAGATGCAGGCACCGACACCGACACCTCTTGTTACTCGGTCGATGACTGCGAACCGAATCAGGTTTGCGGTTTGGAGACACACGAATGCTATGACGTGCCGGTACCCGGAGACAATCAGATTTTGTTTTGCTGGGACCACGAAGGAAGCTGTTCCGGTTTTTCCGGAAGCGGTTGTGCCTATTGGTCGCCGGTCACCTGGAACGGAGTTGACGAAACTCCGCCCTGCACCTCAAGCCCCACGACTTGCCCCGTCGAATACCCGGCGGTCGTAGCTTGCTGTCTCAAAAACGACGGTGAGCCGGACTGCCTCGCCGAATCATTTTTCCTGCCGTAGCTCTTTTCACGCCGTTTGGCCCGGGAATTTACCCGGGCCTTTTTTTATAATTTTTTCCAAACGCGAGCAAGCGCGTCTTCATAAATCAATTCCCACTGCTCACTTTTTTCAAGCTCAATTTCTATTTGCGACGGTTTTCCGGAAAAAATTTGATTAAAATTTCTTTGGTCAAAAATCAGTTGATTGATAAAATTCGGCTTTGGATAATTATCGGAATTTTTGGCAATGAGCGCATATTTTGCGCTGGTGTTTTCGAGTTTTTCTATTCCACCTTCTTCGTATTTAATTTCTCTGTATAATTCGAGAAGATTATTGCCGTATTCATCGGTCCAAGTGGCGGTACCGCGACCATCCAAAAACAAACGGGCGTTTGGTACCGTCCAATTGAAATATCCACCCCATCGAAATTCATTGAATAAATCAACGGTATTTTCCCCGATTTCATCATTCAAGAATTTAGCTGTGTCATAGGGGAATCCTTGACGCAAAATAAACCGGCGATTATTCCAGATATCATTTGAAGAAGGAATATTAACCAAAAAAATAACAGCGCAAAAGATAGAGATGATAAATATTTTTATTCCAAATGCTTTTAAATATCTTTGAAAAATATCGAGCGACAATATTTTTTGTTTGACAATATTCGCAATAAAAATAAGAACAGGCAGACAAACCAGAACGGCATAAATTGAACAGCGTTTGTATTGCCATGCTGAATATGACATGGCAAAAAACAATAGCAATTCCGGCAGGGAAATTTTCTTTTTCATGTAGCCGATTATTACAAATACCGAAGTTATGGCGATAACAATAAGCGGTCCGGCATAGACCGGATAAACAAAACTCGGGAGCCATTCATTAATTACTTGTTTAAAAAATGACGGTTCAAGATATTTTGATATTTCGCCGTAAATTTGCAAGCCATATGGATTTATGGCGATAAGTCCGAGCGAAAATATTTGAGCGAAAATCGCCGAAAAATATTCTTTTTTTGTCCAGTTTGTTTCTCTGCCGGCTAATTTTGGCGCATGTTTATGAAGAATCCCGGCAAAGAGCGATCCGAATAAATAGATATTTATGACAATAAAACCCAGAACCCAACTGCCGTGGACAGTCGACCATAGCCATAAAACTGGGGGTAGCAAGTACCAAAATTTTTTGGTAAAATTTTTCATCGCGTACCAAACAAGAACGAAAAAAATTACCGAGAGCAAAGTCAGTCGCGGTGAAAATAAAAATTTAACAGATAAAAGTCCGGCAATGGCGACAAGCAGAGAAGTAATGGAAATTCTTTTCCAATAAGTTTTTATTACCAAAAGAAAAGAAAGCCAAATAATTAAGGCGACGACGGCCACAATAGCAAAATACCCGATTCCCGAGTACAGGGTCCAAAAAAGGATATCCCCGCCCCATTCGTGATTTGTCCACGGCTGACTAAAGTGAGTGAAGGTTTGGGTATCCAAATAAGGGAAAGAACCGGACATCGCTTGTTCGCCGAATCGCAAATGCCAGCCAAAATCCCCGTCAAAAGTGGCGGATACATAATAAAAAGCGATAACAAAACCAAGAATAATCAAAGCTATTTTTGCGATTTTTTGAGGCATATTCTGATTGACAAAGCAATAATTTATGCTATAATTATACCACAAATATATAGTTTTTGTTTTGGAGAGGTGGCTGAGCTGGTCGAAAGCGGCACACTGCTAATGTGTTGTGCGGCTCTCAAGGTCGCACCGAGGGTTCGAATCCCTCCCTCTCCGCCAATTTTCACTTTTTGTGAAATCGTAAGAAACAGCCTCGGCGCAAAGCGCCTCGGCATGGTATTTTTCCGCAATTTTGAAGGCATTTTTGAAATCCAAAACCAAAGTGCGGTCGGCAATGCGGAAGTTCGAACCAATCTTTTTGAGAAAATCCCGAATCCTTTCGGGATTTTCTTGTTGAGCGTATTTTTCGGCTTGGTTGGCGTCTTTTAGAAAGGCAATGGCAAGTTCGAACCGATTATTGCTCTTTCGCCCAAAAGCGGAGATTTTTTCTTCCAAATCTTTTTTAGCGAGAATGAGCTTGTACTTTTTGGCGGTATATTCCGCTTGCGACAAATTGCCGTCCAGTTGTAAATCAAGCAAGCGATCAAGTTTTGTTTCTATCTCTACAAGCTCATTTCTCGCTTTTTGGGCGAAAGAGCTTTCCGCTTGGGCAATTTTAATTTTTTCGTTTTCGAAAAAATTGATTGAAGCGTTTGCCCAAGCGGAAGACAAAGAAACTTTTTTGATTTCTTCTTTTATTTGAGAAGTGATGGCGTCCTCTCTCGCATACCTTTGCGAACAAGGATTTTTCCGTTTGGTGCATCGCAAATAGTTATGACCTTTTTGCGTTTCGGTGGTAATGAAACAACCGCACTCTCCGCAACGGAAAAATCCTCTAAAAATGTAAGGTTTTAATTTTGGCGATTTCGGTTTGCTCTTGTTCGCCATCACTTCTTGAACGGAATCAAAAAGTTTCTTTGTGATAATCGGTTCGTGCTTTCCGTCATACAATTCGCCGTTATATTCAATCATGCCGTAATAGATTTTATTTTTCAGCATATACTGATAATTTGAGACGGAAAGCATTTTGCCTTTCTTGCCAACCAAGCCCAAGGAATTGATAATCTTTCGGATTTGAGCGAGGGGGTATTCGCCAGTAGCATACATTTCAAAAGCCCGCTTGATATACTTTGCCTTTTCTTTGTCCACGGCGATACAGCGAGCGTTTTTGTCGTTTACATAGCCAAGTGGCGCCCAAGCGGGCCATATTCCATTTCGCAATTTCTGGCGAATACCCCTCTTTATATTTTCCGAAAGATTATCCACATAATATTTTGATTGCCCAAAAGCGATGGACAACATAAATTTTCCCTGCGGTGTCGGATCAAACCAAAAAGTTGGAAATTTTAGCGTGGTTATTTTGCCAGTATCTACCAAGATAAATTATTCGTCCGCCGTCTATGGAATTACGAGCCAAGCGGTCAGGGTGCCACGCTAAAATTCCCTCGGCTTCATTTTTCTCTATGCTCGCGATCATTTCGTTAAAAATTTCTCGCCCTGGCTCTTTGGCGGTTTTGCTTTCCACAAATTCACGGACGATATTCAGGTTTTCTTTTTTGGCATATTCTCGCAATTCAAACATTTGCGCCTCAATGGAAAGCACTTGTCGCTCTGGTTCGTCCGTGGATTTACGAGCATAGAGAAAAATCTTTTTGGTTTGTAAATTTATGTTGTCCATATTGTTTTGAAATTAGTTTTTGGGCAATCAAAGAAAAATACGCTCAACCTTTCGCTGAAAGCGAAAGAAAAAAGATTGGTTTGCAAAATTTCATTTTGCCAGTGCTTCGCTCTGCGAACTTCCGCATTGCCGACCGCACTTTGGTTTTGGATTTCAAAAATGCCTTCAAAATAGCGGAAAAATACCATGCCGAGGCGCTTTGCGCCGAGGCAGCTTCTTACGATTTCACAAAAAGTGAAAATTGGCGGTGTTTTTTGATTGATGTTCGAACTTTTTTTGAGCAAAACCCCCAATAAGGAAGCCAGCCCCGCCACTGCTCGACAAGCTCGCCACACCACAGAAAAATACTCTTTGCTCTTTTCATTTTGCGCGCGCCCGATTTTTTCTTCTTTTAATGAAAAGAGTATTTTTCTGCGGTGTTCTGCCTTCCAAGTATTCAGGCAGGTGGCGGGGCTGGCCTCAATTTGATTTCGCAAAGGAAAAGCGGAATTCCCCCCAAACCCCCCTTCCGCTTTTCCTTTGCTCAAACGGAACGGGAACGGAAGCAGGCGGGCAAAAATTCCTTCCCCCCAACCCCCTTCCTTTTTGCCCGCCTGCTTGGGCTTCGCCCCCAAAACTTTTCGGACGGACGGATTTTTCGGCGGACAATTTCTTTTCCTTGCCCCACCACCCGTGCGCGGAAAAGTTTAAGGAACTCCCTTTTTGTTTGCCAAATTTTAATATTTTTGATACCATTGTATTAAGCAATTTGATATACACTCAATATAAGTAGTATATTATAATAGTTTATCAAAGTCAAAACAATATGGCAAATTCAGTAAGTGAAAATATTCGCAAATTGCGAATCAAGAAAGGAATCTCGCAAGATCGCCTCTCGAAAGACGCTGATTTAGCGTTAAATACTGTTGTTAAGATAGAAACAGGCGAAAATCCGAATCCTACTGTGGACACATTAGAAAAAATAGCCAAAGCCCTCGGCGTACCGACGGCGGAATTATTTAAATAAAGTTATGGATAATTTTTCGCAACAAATTAAAACTGATGAGCTACGAAAATGCCAAAGGGAGGCATATTCCAAAATTCTTGAGCATTTTTCAAAGCCACAAGCGGAAAGGAGCATACTTGTCCAATTACCAACTGGAACAGGAAAAAGTGCTCTTATTGCAATTGCCCCGTTTGGTCTAGCCAAGAAAAAAGTTTTAGTGCTGACACCAAATGTTAAGCTCGCAAAACAGATCGAATCAGATTTAGATATTATAAATAACACATCAGGAAATATTTATAAAAAACTTAGTTTGATAGAAACGAATACTTTGGGTACGCTTGAACTCTATGTTTTAAGACTAGAGGGAACAGTTAGCCAAAGCGATATTGCCGAACATCAAATTTTGATCGCTAATTATCAGCAGTTACAAGATATAGAAAAATGGTTTAAGGACGAGAAAGAAGCTGTTGATTTAATTATCATTGACGAAGCACATCATCAAGAGGCAAATACTTATCAAGAAATAATTAAGTTCTTTGATAAGTCAAAAATTATTGGTCTGACAGCAACCCCTTTTCGTTCAGACGGCAAAAAGGTTGAGGGTAATATTATTTATAAATACCATTTTCACGAAGCGATTAAGGATGGTGTAATTCGAAATATAAAAATCATCAATGTTTCCCCCCAAGAAGTAGAACTATCTTTTACTGACGATGGCTCTAAAATTTATTCTCTCGAACAAATTTTAGAGCTCAAAGATGAAGCGTGGTTCAATAGAGGTATCGCATTATCTCCAGATTGCTGTGGCTCAATTGCTCAAAAAGCTAAAGAAAAATTAGAGGAACTAAAAGCAGAGTTTCCAAATACCAAACATCAAATAATCGCTTCAGCGATTAGCAAACGCCACGCGCGAGAATTTGTTAAGCCCGCTTTTGAAAAACTTGGTTTGAAAGTTGGGCTGGTAAGCTCGGATGCCCAAGATGTGGCAACGAATGACAAAGTTTTTGATGATTTGAAGTATGGAAAAATTGAAGTAATTATTCATATCGGTATGCTTGGTGAAGGTTTTGATCACCCACCACTTGGAGTCGCCGCAATTTTTAGACCATATAAGAGCTTAAATCCTTACATTCAATTTCTTGGGCGAGTTATTAGACGAAACGATGAAACTTCCCATTGCTATGTTGTATCTCATATAGGATTAAACCAAATTAAACGCTTCCAAGAATTTAAGATGTTTGATTACGAAGATCAAAAATTTTTGGAGGAACTTTTTACAGAAAAAGATACGGACGATAGTTTTGTCAAAGACGGAAACAAGTCAGGCGAGAAAAGGGATTCTGAAGAAGAACAGTTATCAATTCGAGAAGTTGGAGATGATGTTGTAAATTTCGAGTCTCAATTTTTATCACCAGAACACGGAATAGAAAAATTGGTGGGGCAAGTTAAACAACTTTCGCCAGAAGAAAAGAAGAGTTTTTTTGAAAAATTTGGGATAAATGTTGAAGACACGGAATTATCTGTTGGGAAAAAGGTAAAACGAATAAAACCAGTTGATAAAAGAAAGGCATCTCGTAATTTACTGAATGAAAAAGAAAAAAGTATCACTGTTGATATACTAAAGAAGTTATCCTTAAAAACACACGATCGAAATTTTAATCCTCTTTATACCAACCTTGCGTGGGTAAAAAAGAAGGTCAGTAAAGAGGTCAATAAAAAGTTATCAATCAAAAAGAACCAAAGAAAAACAATTGACAATATTGCTTTTGATGGGATTGAAAAGAACGGGTTACTCAAAGATGTTTCAAGTGAGTGTTTGCAGTATTTTCAAAATAAGTTGAACGAAAAATAGCTATGACAAAAATTTTACAAAAACAAAGAGCACCAAGAAATAGAACCATCAATTTGAATGATGATGAAATTTCAGTTTTGAAAAAACGACTGGTCAAAATCAACAAACCAGTTTCGTTGAAAGATATTGAAAATAAAACTATTCATCAAGATATTTTTGAGGCATTAGAATATCTACCCGATAATTTTGTTGATTTGGTTTTTGTTGATCCTCCGTATAATCTCAACAAAACATTCAACGCCACATCATTTAAGGAAATGAAATCAGAGCAATATGAGGAATGGCTAAATTCGTGGGTTGCTAAACTTATCCGTACATTAAAACCAAACGCTTCAATTTATATCTGTGGCGATTGGAAATCTTCGGGAGCAATTTTTAATGTTGCAAAAAAATATTTCAAAATACAGAATCGCATAACTTTTGAACGCGAAAAGGGGCGAGGAGCAAAAAGTAACTGGAAAAATTGCTCAGAAGATATTTGGTTTTGCACATTGTCTGACGATTATCACTTTGATGTTGATTCTGTAAAGATGAAGCGGAAAGTAATCGCACCATACAAAGACCAAAATGGAGACGCGAAAGATTGGGAAGATAGTGCTGATGGAAAATACAGGATAACCTTTCCATCAAATGTTTGGACTGATATAACTATTCCATTTTGGTCAATGCCAGAAAATACCGACCACCCAACACAAAAGCCAGAAAAATTGGTTGCAAAGGTCATTTTGGCAAGCTCAAAGCCAAATGATGTGGTTTTTGATCCATTTTTGGGTTCAGGAACAACCTCGGTGGTGGCTAAAAAACTTGGTCGTAGATATGTCGGCATAGAGATTGATGAGCAGTATTGTTGTCTTGCAGAAAAACGCCTTGAAGCAATGGGTGATAATAAAGAGATACAGGGATATTCTGATGGTGTATTTTGGGAACGAAACACTCTTAATGAACAGATGAATGGGAACGGAAAAAAAGAAAAAGCAAATAACTCTACGGATTTATTTAGCAAAAAACTATTATGATAAATAAAGAAATAAAATCATTTATTGAATTTGTAAATTCCAAAGATGGAGTTGGTAATAAATCCGTACTTGTAGAGGAAATTCAAAAAACTTTTAATCTGACAAAAGACAGGTCTGTTTACTACTCAAAAAATTTCTCCGTTCGTTTTAGTTATTCTTCCTCAAACGGTTTTTCAAATACAGTTATTTCACTTTCAAATCTTCAAAAATATGACCACCTACCATTTTTTGTTTGTTTAGTAACTCCAAAGAAAAATATACTTTACATTGCGAATAGCACCTTTCTGCAAAAAGTTAGCCATAGTTCACAACAGCTTCGTGTAGATAATATAAGGGGCAGTATCAACGGCTCCGATATTGTCAAAACTTTTGATGGCCTTACTAATTCGCCAGAAAATTTTGAGAAGTTATTCAGTATCCATGCCGAGCTTGGTTTTGATGGAAATCTGGCTCGTTTAGTAGAGGCAACAAATAATATCAGTCCATCGGGTATAAAGTTTGAAGTATCAAAAAAGGCAAAAGACATAATTCTTTCTGCTCCTTCTCGTGCAATGGAATTTGTTGAATTCAAAGGATTATTTACAACTCAAATCAGAATTAGACGCAAAGGTTAATCAATACAAAACTGAAATTCTGATAGCTGGCTTCATTGAGAATGTAAATATCCGAGGAAGAATCATTGAGTATTTAATTGCAGGAGAAGATGAAAAACTTCGTGAGAGTTTAGTCCAAGCACTCCACAACAGCAACCGAATAATCCCCAATTTCCAAACTCAAAACAATCTTGGGGACTATATAAAGATTTTCAATAACTTTGATACCGCAACCGATGTAAAGACAAAAATCATGGTATTAAATTCAAATCCGAAAGCGTACAACATTGATAAAGTTCTTGAATTTCTAGCCAAAGATAAGTCAGTTTTCATGTTTTATTTCATTGGGATAGAGCCGAACAAAATAATAAACCAAATTCTTATATCAATGTTTCAAACCGATCTATTAAAATCAACTATTTTGTTGAAGCATTGGTCTGGCAGAAATTCAAGAGGTGTAACTCAATTTCAAGGAGAGGTTATTCATAAATTGCTACTTTCTCCTATTGATACTAAAATTGACAAAAGGGGAAGTGAGCAATTTTTGAATACCCTAATTGATTTGTAGTTTGTCCGCCGAAAAATCCGTCCGTCCGAAAGTTTTGGGGGCGAAGCCCAAGCAGGCGGGCAAAAAGGAAGGGGGTTGGGGGGAAGGAATTTTTGCCCGCCTGCTTCCGTTCCCGTTCCGTTTGAGAAAAGGAAAAGCGGAAGGGGGGTTTGGGGGGAATTCCGCTTTTCCTTTTCTCAATCAAATTGAGGCCAGCCCCGCCACCTGCCCGAATACTTGGAGGGCAGAACACCGCAGAAAAATACTCTTTTCATTAAAAGAAGAAAAAATCGGGCGCGCGCAAAATGAAAAGAGCAAAGAGTATTTTTCTGTGGTGTGGCGAGCTTGTCGAGCAGTGGCGGGGCTGGCTTCCTTATTGGGGGTTTTGCTCAAAAAAAGTTCGAACATCAATCAAAAACGACCGCATGTTAAAATTCAGAAATTTTTTCCATTATAAAAAAATATTCAATGCCGTTTTGGCGCTGTTTTTTATTTTTGTATTCGGAAATTTCATTTTTGCAGAACCGGCCAATGCCGTTACCGAAATAAACGCCTATTTTTTTTGGGGCGATGGGTGTCCTCACTGTGAAAAAGAAAAGGAATTTCTTGATTACATGCAGGCAAAATACCGCGCTTTAAAGATCAATGATTTTGAGGTATACAATAGTAATAATAATGCCGACATGCTAAAAGAGATTGCCGGGAAGTTAATCGTTAGAGTTGATGGAGTGCCGGTTGTGTTTATTGGCGACCAGGCATTTATCGGTTACGCTGATTTTGCGACCCCGATTCAGATTGAAAATAGAATTAAGGAATGTATGATGATAGATTGCCCGGATTCCATTGCCGAGATTATTTCTTCGCATAGCAATCAATTGGATTCTGATGAGGATACAAATAAAACAACCATTCTAAGCAAATTAACAAAAACAACCGGAGGGCTGGTTTTTTTGGCGATTCTAGGTATATTTATTGTCGGTTTTGTTGCGTTTAAAATCAAAAAATGATTATTATTCAGTGTATTTACAATTTTTAGTAATTTATGCTAACTTATCTGTATAACTAATCTAATTATTTTTATGGAAAGTAAAAAAATCTGGTTAATCATTTTTCTTTTGATCGGCGTGGCCGGTATTTTTGTCGCTATTTATTACATTGATAAAAGTAAAAATACTTGGGTTTGTGAGAATAATCAATGGGTAAAACGAGGAAATCCCTCGGTTTTGCCTCCAAGTTCAGGATGTGGCGTCGTCGAACCGGTAGAGCAAAAAAATAACACTGCTTTGGCGAATCCGGCATCTGTTAATTGTTTGGAAAAAGGCGGGCAGATTGAGATAAAAAAAGACACCGAAGGCGGGGAACATGGAATGTGCATTTTTCCAAATGGCAAAGAGTGCGAAGAATGGGCGTTTTTTAGGGGTGAATGTTCCGCTGAAGAAGAAAAAATTTATGAAACAAAACTTCTTATGCCGGCATCCGAGCAGTTAGTCGCTAGCCCGCTTTCCGTAACCGGTCAAATGCCCGGAAGCTGGTATTTTGAGGCTAACGCGATTATAGAAATTTATGATGCCAACGGGAAATTGCTTGGGTTCACCAGTGCTCAGGCCGAAGGGGATTGGATGACCACAAGTTCGGTCGCGTTTAAAGCGGAATTAAGTTTTATCGCTCCCGAAACAGCGACCGGCACAATAGTGTTCAAAAACGACAATCCGTCAGGTTTGCCGGAAAATGACAAATCAGAATCGTATCCGATTATTTTTGGCCAAACTGTAAAAGTGTTTTACAGCAATAATATTAAAGATCCGGAATTTATAGATTGCACCAATGTATATTCGGTTGACCGCGTAGTTGAAAAATCAACCGCTGTCGGCAGACTTGCTTTGGAAGAATTATTGAAGGGTCCGACAGAAGCGGAAAAAAAATCCGGTTATTTGACCTCGATTAACGATGGCGTAAAAATCAATTCTTTAATTATCGAGGGCAAAACCGCTATTGTTGATTTTGACGATACGATAGAAAAAGGTCTTGGCGGTTCATGCCGTGTGACTGCCATCCGTTCACAAATAACAAAAACTTTGACTCAATTTTCGACTGTTGACGAAGTGATAATCTCGGTTAACGGTCGGACTGAAGAAGCTCTTCAACCTTAGTCACAAAATTATTTATAATTCGTTATCCTTAGCAGATAGACTATGGATGATATTTTAGATTACAAAGAGTTAATGTCGCGCGCTAAAAACGGAGATAATTTGGCTTTCGGGCAAATTTATGAAGAAATGTACACGCCAGTTTATCGCTATATTTACGGCCGGACAAAAAACAAGGACTTGACTGATGATTTTGTTCAGACGGTTTTTTTGAAAGTGTATGAATCACTCCATCGCCTTGAACCGAATAGTACCCCATTGCGCTTGCTCTTTACTGTCGCCAGAAATACTCTGATTGATTATTGGCGAAAGAAAAAAGATAAAATTATAGGCGATGAAGAATCAGATGTTTTTGGCAATATTCCGGATAATCGCCCTAACCAAGAAGCCGAGTGCGCGCAAAAAGAATTGTCTGCCGATGTTCAAAAATATATATCCCGCCTTGAAGAAGAAGACCGTGAAGTGATATTGCTCAAATATTTTAGCGGTTTACCGGCCAAAGAAATAGCCTTGATTATAAATTTAAGCGAAGACGCCGTGCGCCAAAGGCAATCTAGGGCGCTAAAAAAATTAAGAATTATAATTGAAGAATATGGAAATTAAAGAAGAACAATTAGAAAAAATGCTATTTGCCGAAGGGGAAAAAATCAAACCCTCGACCGAACATTTTAAAGCGTTATTATCGCGCTTGCCTAAATCTGTCACAGTTAAAAAAGACAGCCGTTATTCTTTCACAGAAAATAACAAAGGTCGAAAAAATAATATATTTAATATTAATAATATTATGAGTCAATTTACAAAAAAAGTATTACCCGTCGGTCTTGTCGCAGTTGCTGTTTTGGCTTTTGGCTATTGGTATTTTGGCGGTAAAATAATCGCTCCAAAACAGACACAAGTAGCGTCAATTGAATCAATCGTTTTTTCTTCGCCTGAAGTCAACCAAGCTGTTGATGAAGTGTTTGAGAGCGCTTTTAATGGCGATGAAATGCTTGATGACGAATCTATGGATTTATATTTTGTTGATTACGAAAACGAAGCCTTGGTTAATATAGAAAATATCGCATACCTATATGAACAATAAAAAAATAAAGACCGCGATTTTCGCGGTAGTGATCGGAGCGTTTGTCGCTTCTCCGGCGTTTGGAATGATGGAAGCGCCGAGGATGATGCAGTCCAGCACCAATTCAGCGATGGGCCAAAAAATAATGGCCAACGTTTGTTCAAGATTAGGCGAATTTTCCGCTAATCGCGAAGCGCGCTTGAATGAAATGGATAAAAAATTGGAAAATAAACGCCAAGAAAAAACGCAAGAGATGGAAAAAAAGCGTGCTGAGGCAGAGCAAAAAATGGAACAAAAAAGAACGGACCTGGACGCGAAGCGTTTGGCCGGTTACGATAAATTAAACGCGTCTGCCGTAACCGATGAACAAAAACAAGCGGTTGCCGAGTTCAAAGAAGCGGTTGAAACGGCCGTAACTCTGCGCCGTACGGATATTGAAGAGGCGAACTCAGCTCGTCAAACCCAAATGGAGCAGTTAATGAATGAGCATAAAAATCAAGTTGAAGCGCGCAACAATTCTTTTCGCGAGGAGGTTCAAAACGCGGAAGGAGCTTTGAAGGAAAAATGCAATGCTGGCGATGTTGATTTTGCTCAAATGCGTACGCAATTGCAAGCTCAAGTTAAAGAAGCTCGTGATCGCTACAAACAGAGCAAAAGCGAGATTGCCCCTATTAGTGATTCAATAAAAGAAATTAACAGCGCGCATAAAGACGCGGTGCAAAAAGCGATTGAGGATTTTAAAACCGCGTTAGCTACCGCCAAATCATCATTAAAAAGTGCTTTTCCGGTTGTAACTGCTGAATAATTCGGATTGAAAGAATTTAAAAACCCGTCCTTGGAACTCAAGGCGGGTTTTGTTTTTTTTTGCCAAATGATATAATATAGATAATACTTTTTAGTAAAGAATATGCTATTTTATGTCGGTAATAAATAATCAAAAATTAAGCATCTCAATTGACCGGCCGGATGAAGACGTGGTTGATTTGGATTTTTTTACCGGTTTAAAAAATACGGCCGAAATCGAACAGCACCACGAAGGCCAACTTGCGGTTGATGTGGCCGAAACGCCGACAGAGTTTATTGTGATAGCGCCAATGGCCGGAGCGTCGCCCGATAATATCGAACTGCATTTGCACAATGACCTTTTGACTATAAGAGGCGCCAGGCGTTCACCGGCAGAGAGTGGTTCAATATTTCATTTTGCCGAGTGTTATTGGGGAAGTTTTTCTCGCAGTATTGTTTTGCCAGCCGATGTTCATTTTGCCATGGCTAAAGCCGAATACAAACGAGGACTTCTGATTGTTCGTTTGCCAAAAATTCACATTAATCAAACAATACCGATTACCATTATTGAAGAATAAAATGCCCGAAGAAATAAAAGAAAAAATTGATTCAGCCATTGATCATTTTACCGGAAAAACAAAAATTCGTGTTTTTTGGCGTATTTTTTTAATTGTACTTGCCAGTTTAATCATATTAAGCGCAATTCTGGCCGGCGGTGTTTATGCTTATGACAAAAAATATGACAACAAGGTTTATCCCGGAGTTTTTTTGGGCGATTATTCGCTTGAAGCGATGACCGGAGAAGAAGTTAAATCGTTTATATTCGGTTTGAATAACCGCTTGAATAAAGAAGGTATTATTTATAAATTTGAAATTGACGGGCAAGAGAAAACAGCCCACATTCCGGCGTCGTTTGTGGATGGCGATAGTGTGTTGGATATTTTTTCCGTTGACAGTGATAATTTTGAACAAACCGTTTTTCAGTATGGGCGAGAAACTCAGGGTCTAAAAAAATATTGGAAAATTATCGCCCTTCGTTTTTCGCCGATAAAAATAAAATTGGCTGTTAACATCAGGGAGGAACAGTTTTTGGAATTATTAAAATCCTCTCTCGAACAATACGAAATTACTCCATTGGAGGCCAAAGTGGCAATTACCGCCAAAAACCCCGTTGAATATGATGTTCTTGGTGAACAATCGGGCGTTGTTTTTGATTATAAAAAAATAATGGACGATACTTCCGCTCGTTTGTCTGTTTTGGATTTGGAAGCGATAAAAATTAAGCAAACAAGGGTTGAAGCAAGTGTTTTTGCCAGTGATTTACAAGATAAGCATGAGATTATAGAAAAAGTATTGAGTTATGGCGATATTAGCTTGTCTTATGTGGACCCTGTAAGCGCGGTGTCCAAAAATGCGCAAATTAAAGAAAAAGATATTACCGAGTGGCTAACTCCGGTTAAGAACGACCAAGAAGAAATCATCTTTGAGCTTGACCCAGAAAAGACCGCCAAATATCTTGAAAATTATAAATATACTCTTGACCGTCCGACTGATGAATCAAAATTTGTGATGGTTGATGGTCGAGTTAAAGAATTCAGAAGCGGTTCCGCCGGCCAGCAATTGAATATTGAAAAAACCGTTGAAGCCATAAATTCGGTAATGCGCGATAGGAATATTGGCGCTGTCGGGGCAACCGGTACGGTGGCTTTGATTGTGGAAACAGTAGAGCCAAAAATAAAATTAGCCGATATTAATAATTTGGGTATCACTGCGATTCTCGGCGCCGGTACCTCCACTTTTTTTGACAGCCACACAAATCGCATAAAAAACATTGCTCATGCGGTAGCGCTTTTAAACGGCACGATTATTGCTCCGGGCGAGGAGTTTTCCACCACTCGTTATGCCGGCCCGTTCACTTCGGAAAATGGTTATTTGCCTGAAGAAGTAATTAAAGGAAATGAAATCAAAAAGGAAGTCGGCGGTGGAATGTGCCAAATCGGCACAACACTTTTTCGGATGGCGATGAATTCGGGTATGCCGATTACTGAGCGTACGAATCATTCTCTTGTCGTTGGTTATTACGCGGACCCGGTGAATAAAAACCCCGGAACGGATGCCACTATATATGAACCGATTTTGGATTTTAAATTTTTGAATGATACCGGAGGGTATTTGCTTTTGGAAACCAATATTGATTATAAAAAACAATTATTGACTTTTACTTTGTGGGGCAAGCCGGATGGACGTTATGGTTATTACAGCCGTCCTTTGGTTAGCAGGTGGATTCCGGCAGGGGATCCGATTATTACGTACAGCACGAACCTCGAGCCCGGAGTGCAAAAATGCCAAAATGCGTTCAGGGGGGCGGTGGCCAGTTTTACCTATACGCGTTTCACTTCAACCACGGAACAAATTGATCGAATTTTCACAAGCACCTACAGGGCTTTGCCAAAAATTTGTGTTGCGGGAATTAGTGAAGATGGGTGTTCCGACCCCAATGGTTGTGAACCTGTGGAAACGGGAGAATCAGAAGAACCTGTTTCGCCTGATGGCGAGCCAGCGAGCGAGGAACCGGCGGAAGTTATTCCGACTTTGCCTGACGAGAGTTCTTCCGCGACCTCAACTTAATAATTTTTTGAATAAAAATAAACTCCCCGCGTTGCCAAAGGCGTACGCGGGGAGTATTGTTTTCTAGGGGGAATATTGCCCCCCTTGGGTTTTCCGTATTCAAGAAGATGTGATAAGGGCGAAGACGAGCCGTAGCCTGTACTTGCCATTAACACATCCCCATGCTTGTGTGAATACGGAAGTGTAACCGCCTCTCTCTTACGGCCACTCTTCCGCACTCCAAGCTAGAATTTTTATGGAACTTATTAGTATATCACATTTTTACCTTTTTGTCAATAGTAAGGCCCAAGAAATACAAAAAAATCGCTAATCTTAGCGATTTTTACGTTTAATATTTGGATTAATTGCCTAATCGAGGATTTTATCCACGATATTATATTTTTTTGCTTCCAAAGCGGACATAAAATTATCACGATCTGTGTCTTTATCAACTTTATCGATCGGTACGCCCGTATGCTTGGCAATAATTTTGTTTAATCGGTCTTTCATTTTGATTATTCGTTCAGCGTGGATTTTTATGTCGCTCGCTTGGCCTTCCATACCGCCCATTACTTGGTGAATCATGATTTCAGAATTTGGCAGAGCAAACCTTTTGCCCTTGGCGCCGGAAGCCAAAAGTACCGCGCCCATGCTCGCTGCCATGCCGATGCAAATTGTGGAGACATCGGATTTTACAAATTGCATGGTGTCGTAAATTGCCATGCCGGCTGTGACCGACCCGCCCGGTGAATTAACATATAATTTTATGTCTTTGTCGGAACTTTGATTATCTAGAAACAGCATTTGAGCGATTATTGTGTTTGCCGAAGCATCATCAATCGGTCCGCCCAAAAAAATAATTCTGTCTTGAAGCAAACGCGAATAAATATCATAAGAGCGTTCGCCGTATGGGGATTTTTCAACCACGATAGGTATAAGGTGTTGCGCAGTTGGATTTTTTAAAGTCATATTTTTTAACAAAATTTGATAATTCTAATTATATCTTATTTATTATCCATCGTCAAAATTCTTTCTATGATTTCTTCGGCCGTTCCTTCAACTGTGAATCCGGCGGCTTTTTTGTGCCCTCCACCGCCAAGTTTTTTAGCCCATGCAGACACGTCAATATTATCGTCAGTGGTCCTAAAACTTCCCTTAACTCGATTATCAGAAGTTTCTTTAAGAATTAACATTATTTTTGCTTCGTCGATATTGTTCATAAAATTGGCCAAACCATCGCCCTCATTTTCACCAATATTGTTATTTTCAAAATCAGCTTTTTTTAAATATGTGTAAGCCATATTTTTTTCTTCATTTTTTGTAAGTCGAAGCAAAGCGGTGCCATAAAGTTTCAAAAGGCCGATGGTTTTGTCTTTTTGAGTAAAATAATTTATTAAATTATAATTCGCGCCAAGCCGGACGAGTTCGCCGGCAATACCCAAAGCCGAAGGGGTGGTGCCTGAGTTGGAAAAATTATCGGTATCGGTGATTAATCCGGTAAGCAGATTGGTCGCCATGTGCGGTGAAATTTTTTGTCTGTTGTATTCAAAAAATCTGTAAATTACTTCCGTTGTGGCCGAAGCATTCACATCAACCATGTTAAATTGACCGTAATGTTCATTGGTGTTGTGATGGTCGATATTAATAATAATCGGCGCGTTGTTTTTTTGTCCGATTATTTTGACTATTTCCGCGATTCCGGCGTAGCGCAAATCGCTTGAATCCAAAACCAATATCGTATCGATATGTTCAGCTGTAAATATATTTGGGTCGTCGGTTATTTCCGGTGTATTTGGCAAATTGGTCAGACGCTGGTTGATCGGGGTGGAACAGTACACAATCGGGGTGTGTCCAAAGCGCGCCAAATATTCACTTATCGCAGACGCCGAACCAAAAGCATCCCCATCAGGATGAGGATGGGGGACAATAACAATGCCTTTGGCGTTTTTGAATTGTCTTTCTATTGCTTTGGCTTCATTTAGCATATTGGTGTTTTAACAGATGATTATATATTGATTTGCGATTCACGTCAAGGGCATGGTTTTTATCGGCGCTTTTCACAGTTTGCGAGCAATAGGTAAAATATGGTAAAATAATGCCTGCATACAGTTATGTATCTCAAAAGATTAGAAATTCAAGGATTCAAATCCTTTGCAAATAAAACAACCATTGATTTTATGCCGCCGAAAGACGGTCGTTTTAGCGTTACCGCCATTGTTGGTCCGAATGGAGCCGGTAAATCAAATATTGTGGACGCGATTCGATGGGTAATGGGTGAACAGAGTTTGAAAGCGGTGCGCGGTAAAAAAAGCGAAGACGTGATTTTTTCCGGGTCTGAAACAAAAAGCCAACTTGGCATGGCTGAGGTCTCGATGATTATTGATAATTCCGATGGCCGTGTTTTGAAAGATTATCCGGAAATTGCCATTACTCGCCGGCTGTATCGTTCGGGTGAAAGCGAATATTTGATCAACAATAATAATGTCAGGTTATTCGATATACATTTGGTTTTGGCGCAAGCGCAGTTTGCCGAGGGTTCATACGGCATTGTTGGTCAGGGGATGATTGATAAAATGCTTTTGTTGAGTCCGGCCGAAAGAAAAGATTTTTTGGATGAAGCGGCCGGTATTAAAGAATTCAAAATCAAAAGGCATCAGGCTGAATTAAAATTAGCCCGCACTACGGATAACATGACTCAAGCGGAGCGGTTAATTCAAGAAGTTGAACCGCGATTGAAGCTTTTGCAAAAACAAGTGCGTAAACTGGAAAAACGGCAAGTGGTGGAAATGGAATTGCGCGATGCTCAAGAAAAATTTTATTCTTCCCAGTATTTAAAAAATAAAAAAGAATTGGATGCCACAAAAGACCAATTAAAATCAATTGATGAAAAACACGCTTTGATTTTTAAGGAGCTAAATATTATTCAGACCGAATTGGCGGAATTCGCTCGTAGCGCCAGCAGGCAGGAAGTTTTTTCCGAATTGCAAAAAAAACATGAAGAAGCGGTTCGAATAAAAAATGAAATGGAGCGCCAGATTGCCATTATCGAAGGGCAGATGCACGCGGAATATGGTCGTGAAGGTAAACAAAATATTACTTGGCTTCAAAACAAAGCAAATGAGTTAAGTTTTCAAAAAGAAAAAATCGGAGGTGAAGTGGCGGGGTTGTCTTCGATAGAAGATTCCGTGAGTGAGGAAATATGGAAGCAAAAAAAGAAAATTGAGGATCGCTTGGCGGAAAAGTCCGAAAGAATGGTCAAGATATCTCGATTACAGAGCGAGATGATTGAAGGCCAATCAGAGCAGAATTTTTTGCAGGTTTCCGGGCTTACGGCCATAAAAGCGGTGTTGAATAACAAATCTCAAATTGGAAAAATATTCGGTGTTGTCGCCGAGCTTGGTGAGACCGACGAAGTAAATCGGCTGGCTCTTGATGTGGCTGCCGGAGGCAATCTTTCTTCGGTGGTGGTGGAAACGGATGATATTGCCAAGCGAGCGATTGATTATTTGCGAGAAAACAAATTGGGTGTGGCCACATTTTTACCGATTAACAAAATTACCGCCAGGCAGGAAGACGCGGTTTTAAACGAATTAGTAAACGAGCCGGGTGTTGTCGGCAAGGCGGTTGATTTGATAAAATTTGATTCAAAATTTGAAAATATTTTTCAATTTGTTCTTGGCAATACATTGGTGGTGAAAGATATGAAAACCGCCCAGTTAATCGGCATTGGTCGGGCGCGCATGGTCACCTTGAATGGTGATTTGATTGAAAAGCGAGGTGTGATGAAAGGAGGGTGGCGGAAAGACCGTTTTGGTTCAATCAGTTTTGCCACAAAAATAATGATGGGGGCGGAAGATAGAATCAAAGAATGCCAACGTTCTCTTGCTCTGGAACAGCAAAATCTTTTGGATATTGAACAAATGCTTGAACAATCCAAAAAAGAATTGTCTGATTTGGAGGTTAAGCGCGAGTTAAATGTTGCCAAACGGGCGCTTGTTGAAACCGAAAAACAAAATTTGGACAAAGAGTTGGCGCAAATTGAACGCGAATTATCGTTTGTGGAAATGAGCCCTGAAGAGTATGGAATAAAATTATCGGAATTAAATCGCGAGAAAGAAAGATTGATGGCCGAGATGAACGCCAAAGTCGCCATAGTCCAAAAAATCGAAAATGAAATGAGGGATTTTAATGAACGCGAGGAACAAAAGAAACAACATGTTTTTTCTCTTCAAGAACAAATGCAAATTAAACAAAACGATTTGAACGGCATTGCCACGGTTCGCAATGACCTGAGGGTGGCTTTGGCTCGGCTTGAAACCAGAGCGGAATCGCTGAATGAAGAAGTGAGAAATGACATGAATATTTCTTTGGAATCAATTATTGGCCGGCGCCAGGATATTTTGGAAGTTGAAGATTATGAAAAATTGGCGCTAGAAATTCAAAAATTAAAATACCAATTGAATTTAATCGGAGGCATTGACGAAGAAGTGATAAGCGAATACGAAACCACCAAAGAAAGATTCAACTTCTTGTTTAATCAGTTGACTGACTTGCGTCAGGCGACAGCCGATTTGACCAAAATGTCCGCTGAACTTGATGATTTGATGAAATCAAAACGAGTGGTCGCTTTTAGAAATATACGCAAAGAATTTAACAGATTTTTTAATATTTTATTTGAAGGGGGTAATGCGGATTTGGTTGAAGTGTACGAGGAAGAAGTGCCGGAAAATGTTGGCGAAAATATTGATTTTGAAAATCAAGAACAAATTATTTCTGCGGAAAATACTCGATTAAAAAATAAAAAAGAAAAGATTTTGATGGGTATTGAAGTGACCGCCAATCCGCCGGGTAAAAAAATAAAAAGTTTGAATTCTTTGTCTGGAGGGGAGCGCACTCTCACCTCCATTGCTTTAATTTGTGCTGTTTTGAATTATAATCCTTCGCCTTTTGTGGTGCTTGACGAGGTCGAAGCCGCTCTTGATGAAGCAAATACAATTCGTTTTACCAAAATTATTTCCGAATTATCCAAGCACGCTCAATTTATTTTGATTACTCATAATCGAGTGACGATGCACGCAGTTGACGCGCTTTATGGAGTGGCCATGGCCTCGGATGGAATTTCGAAGCTATTGAGCGTTAAAATTGATGATGTGCCGAATCAAGAATGAGGCTACGGGCGGTGTTGACAGCAATATTATTTTAATGTATATTAATCAAGCTCTCTGGGCCTTAAGCCCAACCCGTCAAAATGAAAAAAGTCATAATTTATTAATTTTGACTTTTACCGCCAGCTGGCGGATTTTGATTTTTGAATATATTTTATGTTAACTATCAGATTAAAAAGAATAGGAAAAAAGAAATTGCCCACCTATCGTTTTATTATTTCCGAAAAAACCAAAGATACTTGGGGCACAAGTTTGGAAGAACTTGGAAGTTATGACCCGCATTCCAAAGGAAAACAATTGTCGGCCAAAGTCGATAGAATAAAATATTGGATTTCCAAAGGCGCTCAGTTGTCGGAAACCGTCAATAATTTATTGATTTCAGCCAGAATTATCGAAGGCAAAAAAAAGAAGTCTGTTTATTTGTCTAAAAAAAGAAAAGCCAAATTGGAAGAAGAGACAAAACAAAAAGCAGAAGCTGACGCCAAAAAGCAAGCCGAACAAACTCCGCCGGTCGAGGTTGCTGTTGAAGAGCCCGCTGAGGTTCCGGCAGAATCCGAAGTAAAAGCGGAAGTATCTTCACCGGCCGAAACGGTTGTGGAAACAACGCCGGAAACGGTTGTGGAAACGCCGGTTGCCACCGAAGAAAAAAAGCCTGAAGCGGTTAGTGAAGAGACCGTTTAATTGAACGGCGCGAAAGATCTTGACTGAAAGTCGAAAAAATGGTATAATATACATATTAAGAATGAAGATGATTTGGGCGGGAAACCGCATGTCGACAAATTGTCTCGTTCGTTTAAAATTAAGTTGTTAATTATGAATAGCGATCAGCAATTCTTGGAATCCGTCGTTAAAGCGATTGTAAACAATCCGAACGATGTGAAGGTAGAACGCATGATTGACGAGCGCGGAGTACTTCTCACGCTTGACGTTAATCCGAGCGATATGGGTTATGTGATCGGAAGAAGCGGTCAAACCGCAAGGGCTATCAGAACTTTGCTCAAAATTGTCGGAGCGAAGAACAACGCCCGCGTTAATTTGAAAATTAACGAACCTGAAGGTGGCCGTGGCAGAAGCACTGCCAGAGAAGAAGCGGTTGACACCAGCGCAGTTGATAACTTGGATATCTAAAATTGATCCCGTCAGCTAAATGTTGGCGGGATTATTTTTTTATAAAAAAAGAAGCCATCAGCGCCAAGCATTTGATACTACGATTGAAGAGAAAGGAGGGGGAACTCTTCTTCGCCGTAATATATGCTTGCACGCCGATGGCTGGGCAAAAGGAACGTGGCTGTTTGGGGCTTGTCAGGTCAATCCTTGGTCGATCTGAGAGAACCATCCGGCCGTTTCGCTTTCGCTACTACTTGCAGATGGGAGCGGATTTTGCCCAGTTACCGCTAACCTTAACCCTATACCATAATCAAGAATTTGTCAATATGAAGAGGCCAAAAATAAAATTTGATATTTTGACTCTTTTTCCGGACATTGTTTATGACTATGCTTCGGAAAGTATCTTGAAGCGGGCCCAAAAAGCCGGCTTGGTTAATATTTTGGCTCATAATTTTCGTGATTTAACCAAAGACAAACAGCGTCACGTTGATGATAGGCCGTATGGTGGGGGAGCCGGTATGATTCTGCAAGTTCAGCCGATTTACGATTGTCTTAAGGCAATCAAAGCCCGGAAAGGAAAAAACAGAAAAACAAGAATTATCATTATGGATCCGGCCGGAAAAAAATTTGACCAGCGTATGGCTGAAAAATTTTCCAAGTTGGAAAGAATTATTTTAATTTGCGGAAGATATGAAGGATTTGATGAACGTGTCTATAAATTAGCGGATGAAAAAATATCTGTCGGCGATTATGTTTTGTCCGGTGGTGAATTGCCGGCGCTCACGATTGTAGAAGCCGTTAGTCGATTGGTGCCCGGAGTATTGGGCAATGAAGAATCATTGATTGGCGAAACTCACAGTCGATCTAAAATCAATCCGTCAGCCGGCGGATTAAAATCTAATCTGTCGCTAGCGAACGACAAGTCTAAAATTTCTGGCAAATACCCTATTTACACTCGTCCGGAAAATTTTATGGGCTTTAAAGTTCCAAAGGTTTTACTTGAAGGAGACCATGCAAAAATCGCGGAATGGCGTAAAAAACGTGTAAAATAAGCCAAATTATTGTTTGGAATTTATCCACAGTTTATCCAAAAAGAAAATATTGGCTAGCTCTTGACAAAATTTTGCCTTTGAGGTAAGCTTAACAAGCTAAAAAAATACTGACAAAAATTTCATCTTTAATAAATCAAATATTTTTCTAAGTCCTCGTTGATTTTTGCGAAAAGAGGAAACTGGAAGGAGAAAAGAGTAAGTCAGTTTGGCTTCCTCTTTTTTCTTTCCGCGCGAGTTTATTCAAACTCGAAAAATACGAAGAATCGTATGAGTACGCGATTGTGAAAGCGAAAAGAACGATCGTTGACAATATAAATGTGACAAAAACCACATGAACAAATTTCGGTTTGTTCATAGATAATCGTTTATTCCTAAAAACAAAAAATACAAATTCTTTTTTGGCGCTTAGGCGTCAAAAAATAAAATCAAATATCTTATTTAAGAGTTTGATCCTAGCTCAGGATGAACGCTGGCGGCGTGTTTAAGGCATGCAAGTCGAGGGATCGGCCTTTATAGCAATATTGAGGTACGGACCGGCAAACGGGTGAGTAACACATTGGTAACCCACCTCCAAGACGGGGATAGCCTGCCGAAAGGCGGATTAATACCCGATAGTAATGCGGGGACAAAAGTCATTCGCATTTAAAGCTTCGACGCTTGGAGAGGGGCCTATGTCTGATTAGTTAGTTGGTGAGGTAAAAGCTCACCAAGACGATGATCAGTAGCAGGCGTGAGAGCGTGACCTGCCTCACTGGGACTGAGATACTGCCCAGACACCTACGGGTGGCTGCAGTCGAGAATATTCCCCAATGGACGAAAGTCTGAGGGAGCGACGCCGCGTGCAGGATGAAGGTTTTCGGATTGTAAACTGCTTTTCTCTCTGAAGAATCTGCCTTTTGGCAGAGTGACGGTAAGAGAGGAATAAGAGGTTGCTAACTCTGTGCCAGCAGCAGCGGTAATACAGAGACCTCAAGCGTTATCCGGATTTACTGGGCGTAAAGGGTCCGTAGGTGGGTTGGCGGGTCAAGGGTTAAAACTTCATGCTCAACATGAAGATCGCTCTTGAAACTACCAATCTAGAGGGTGGAAGAGGTAAGCGGAATTGCGGGTGTAGTCGTAATAAGCGTTGATATCCGCAGGAACACCAAATGCGAAGGCAGCTTACTGGTACACTTCTGACACTAAGGGACGAAAGCGTGGGGAGCAAACAGGATTAGATACCCTGGTAGTCCACGCCCTAAACGATGTGCACTAGATATTGGCAGTATCGACCCTGTCAGTGCCGTTCAAAAAAGCTAACGCGTTAAGTACGCCGCCTGGGGAGTACGGCCGCAAGGCTAAAACTCAAAGGAATAGACGGGGACCCGCACAAGCGGTGGATTATGTGGTTTAATTCGACGATAAACGTGGAACCTTACCTGGGTTCAACTACTAGCTGCATATAACCAGAAATGGATATAGCCTTCGAGGGTGCTAGATAGGTGCTGCATGGTTGCCGTCAGCTCGTGCCGTGAGGTGTACCATTAAGTTGGGAAACGAGCGCAACCCATGTCGTGTGTTAAATGTACACACGAGACCGCCCAGCTCTTTGGAACGCAAATTTTTTGTGTTCAGCGAGCTGGGGGGAAGGGGTGGACGACGTCAAATCAGCATGGCTCTTACGTCCAGGGCTACACACATAATACAATGGCCGGTACAATGGGTTGCCAAGTCGCGAGTAGATACACGAGGCCCGTGACGACGAGGACCCACATCATGGCGAAGTGCCAATGGCGCGCGCCACCCAGCCATGCACCAAAGGTGAGCCATGAGGGGATACGAAGTCCCTCAAACGGATAACAGCAGAAAGTCTCTCCTTTTCGAGCAAAGGCCGGATACGCGTTAAAGATCCGCAACCCACTGCCGACCATGATCGTAAAGGCCACCGCGTTCACCCAGTGGGTGACTGCGTACAATCCAATGATGCCGAGTCGGCGTTTTGGCGTGCGCTGTCATGGGTGTTCGAAGGTGGCTGGCAGTACGCCGGCGGATTGCAGCGACTGCGTGACCCTCGCATACGCATGTTGGACGAACGGACCGGCGACAGCATCATCGATGGTGAGCGACACCCCAAGCGCGCGAAGAAAACGCTCTTCAAACACGAAGTGTGCCGTGCACTCGGGGCATCGTGCGAGGTGCTGCTCAACGGCCGCATGTTGCGCAGGCGTAAGCTCAGCATCAAGATGATCCCACAGCCATCGCGCCGTTTGTTCACAGTCGAGCGGTGCGATGGGGCGATGCGTCCACAAACGAGGAAGACATTAGGTGGTACCTCGCGGGTCAAAGGATGCGGTAAATCCTGCGTCGTGTCCGTGATGGATCAGCGACCGCTGCAGTAATCGGCGCGCCCGAAAAAGTCGTGAACGGACCGTGCCGATCGGGGATTCCAAGCAGAGCGGCTGCGTCGGCGTAGTCGTAGTCCAATTGGTCGACGAGCACCACCACCACGCGCATGGTCTCTGGCAGTGCACGCAACGCGTTGCGGAGGGCATCGCCCAGGTCCCGCATGGTCGAACATGACGCTTTCGCCTGCAGCGCGGATCTCGATGTGTAGCCGAATGGCACCCATGGTTTCATCCGTGGGCTCCTCGGCGTCCAGCGCGAGCGGCTCACGCTGCGCGCGCTCCTGTTCGCGCAGAAACACGTTCTTGCAGATCGTGAACAGCCACCGCCGCATGTCGAGCTCGGGACGGAACGTCTCCCGCGCGCGGAACGCGCGAAGGAACGTTTCCTGAACGAGGTCGTCCGCGCTGGCCGTTTCGCGCGTGAGCGACAGCGCGAAGGTGGCAATATGCGGGAGGCACGCAAGAAGCGCGCTGTTCGAAGGAGGTGTCGGTTGCCGGGGCCTGCATGGCGAAGATAGACGGACCACGGACATTTGGTTCCGCCGTCGCTCTGGCGGCGTTTCAACGACGCCCTAGTATACAGCAACGCGAGCGACTCGGCTGGCGCCCGACCTTTTACGCAGCGTGAAGGGCTTAGTACTCGGGGAATGGAACCTCATCCAACCCCGGCCCGGCGTGCGACTGTTGTCCCGGTGTTGATGCGCCACGCGCCACCGACCCGTCCGGCCATCGCACGTTGCTGACGGCGCACTGCGCCAGTGGGAACACAGGAATCGGTGCGTCTTGGCGAATAGTGGTGAGCTGCATCATCAGTCGCACATGCTCATGCTGCCCAGCGAGCTTGGCCGTTTCATCGCGATGACTGACAAACTCGCTGGCTTCCAGTGCCTTCTCCAATGTTTGCCAGCGACGCAGCAACTTCACAGTGTGCCTTTGCCGATATCCTGACGCCTGGAATGTCGTCGCCCTCTTCGCCGCACAGCGCTTTGAACGACGAGAGATTGTCAGGGTGCACACCAAAGCGTGTTTTCACGTCGTCGGCTGTCCACGGCTTGATGCGCATACCGCCGGGACCTTTCCCAACGCCAACATAGGTCGCCACCGAGACCGCTGGTGATACAAACTGCAGTAGATCAGAATCGTTTGACAACAGCGTGACGCGCGCGACGTCGCGGAAGCGCGACATCAGCGTTGCCAGCACAATCATCACCCTCGTAGTTCGCTTCGCTGAGGCTGGTGATGCCGGTCGCCTCAACGCCCTCGCGAATAGGGGCGATCTTCGCGCGCATGCCGCCCGTTCGCCGATGTTTGTACGTGGGGAAGAGGGCGTGGCGAAAGGTGGGGCCGTCATGGTCCCACGCCGCAATGATGTGCGTGGCGGCGATGTCCAACGCCGCGCCACGCGCCATCTGACACCACAAGCGTACCCCATTGGCCACATCGCCGGACGCGACGTGGGCGGCGCGTCCGGCGAGCGACTGTGCATCAACGATCAACAGCTGGGGAGCCGTCACGCACACCCCTCATGCCACCGTTCCACGGCGCTCACGGCCCGACAGGCGTCATCGAGCGCAACACCGGGTAGTGCGTCGGGGCGGGCGACATGCCGAGGACCGCATCCATGATGTTCCACCACATGAACCCATCATCCGAGCGCGGATCCATCAAGACAAACGTGAGACGCGCGAGCGGTTGCTGCATGTCGATGACAATCGACCCTACGGGCAACGTTTGCGTGTGTGTCTGCCACGAACCCGTCAACGTACGCCCCTTGTGCGTGCCTTGGAATTCGCGCTCGGCAAGCGTATTGCCGGTGATCGCAAACCGCTCACCGTTAAAGGGAATTTCTTTGTCGGTGACGGTGTACTTCACGCCATGCGCCGCGAGCCGATCCACTACGCTCGCGATCATGCGCTGCGTTGGCGTGCCGGCCGCGCCGCCGCGGCCGAAGCCCGGCGCCGGTGCAGCGGCAGCGCTTGCTGCGGTTGCTGTGTTCGGGATCACCCACGCGCGAGGCGCGACGCTCGTTTCTGTAGCCACCGTGGTGCCAAAGAACGGCAACATTTCGCTGGTGGTCGGTCCACCGGTCATGAGACGATACGGCCGATCGGCTACATACGGATTGCGCACAGCTTCGGTGGGGGCAAACACAATGCGAGACGGCTCAGGCGCCTTCACCAACTGCTGTCGCACCGCCAACTGCTTCCCCACAATCGACTCACTGCCGCTTCCGCAACCACGCGCCGGATCATGTCGCCATTCCGCGCTACAAATGCCAACGACTCCTCAAGAAAGCGATACGTCTCTGTGATGCGCAATTTGAACGGCGCATACGAATACGTTTCGGTGAGCAGACCGAGGATGTTGCGCACGCCATAGTAGGTAGACGTGTAACGCGGCTTGGCGAGTTCAGCGTCGGAGCGCCACGCGCGATCGGCGCCGGTACCGGAGACACCGCCGTAGTAGAACCAATCGGCGTTGTACTTCGTTTTCACGGCCTTGGTGATCTCGGGCAACATCACCTCGCGCAACAGGCGCATTTCGGCCGCCGAGTTGTTGGGGTTGAGTGAGGTTTCGTAGGTCATCGTGAAGCCGCTGTTCGAGCTGCCGTCGGTGGTGTGCAAGTCCATCGCCACATGCGGATCGTACGCAGTGAGCAGTGCGGCCATCGAGCGCGCTTCCGGGTGTTTCCATCTTGGTGCCGTCGCGGTTGAGGTCAAATCCTAACGCATTCTCGCGTGTGCCCATGCCACCAACTGGCCCGCTTGCGTACCGCGAATCGGTTACCGCGACACGTTCGTTGCCATCGGCGTTGTAAATCGGATTGATCAGCAACACGGTATTCTTGAACCACGCGTTTCGTTCACCGCGCGCGATTGAGCGCAGCAGCCACAGCAACGCTTCTTTGCCTTCGACCTCACCCGCGTGAATGTTGCCTTGGATATAGACGCGCGTTTTGCCGGTCGCCAACACTTGCGCTGCCGTCGCGCCTGGCGCGCCGATAACCGCTAATGGTAGTGGGCGTCCTTCATGGGTGTATCCATACGTCGTGAGGCGAATGGCGGGATTGGCGGCTGCCGCTTGCTTCATATACGCGACGACCTCGTCGTAGCGCGACGTTTCGGTGTAGTCGGTGCGTTCAGGACGCGTGAGCCACTGCGCGCCTGACGCCGCGCGGGCTGTGCGTGCGGGTTGTGCCCACGCGGGCACAGCCGCAACGCCAAGCGAGAATGCGGCAAAAAGCAGGCGCGCGGACGGCGCGCGGAGAGTTCGCTGAGAGGTCATCGGACGATTGGAGTCTGAAGGGGCGAGAGCTCGTAATGTTCCTGCAGCGTGCGGATCGCCGCGAGTGCAGGGGTGGGCCCATCGGTGGCACGAAGCACGACCGCGATATGCCCTTTGCCTTTGGTCAGTGCAAAGGGCACCACAATTTGAAGCGGGGCGAAGGAGACCGGAATCGAGATGCACCTGTGGTGATCCAATCAACGTATTCTCCACAAGCACATCAACACGACGGCGGACGCCCGTGATGGTATCCGGACGAACGAACGTGAGCACAAGCGTCACGTCCGTGTCGTCATAGGTACGGAGGGTATAGTGCATCCAGCCGGTGGTGGTGCGATACGTCGTCGTGCCGAGTTTCCCGGCGTACATGGCCGCACCATCAAAGCCGTGCAGCGCCTCACTCGCGGCATCGCCAACCAGTACCGTGTCGACAACGCGGCGATCGGGATGAGACGCACCGAGCAGCAACGCGCCGGCCAGTGCACACTGGCCGACGCGTTGGGCGCGCAGTACGAAGCGACGAGAGAACATTCCGCTTAGCGGATCACGTATTCCTTCGGCGGCGTCGCGCCCATCAAGTGCTGCACGAAGTAGTCCCACCGCCGGCGCATCATGTAGTTCGACGCGGCACCGTATCCATGCGCGGCATTGGGGATCATCAGCAAGTCAAAATCCTTGCCGGCCTTGATCAGCGCATCCACCACCAGATACGTGTTGTCCGGCGGCACGTTGTCGTCGGCCGTACCATGCGCCAGGAGCAGCTTGCCCTTGAGGTTCGCGGCGAGGTTCTGGTTCGCTTCCTGTGTGTAGTTGTCGCTGCCGTCGGCGTCGCGCACCAGCAACCCCTGATACCGCTCGCCCCAATCGTCTTCGTAGTTGCGTTGGTCGTGGTTGCCCGATTCTGAAATGCCCACCTTGAAGAAGTCCGGATACCGGAACATCGCGTCGGCGGTAATAAAGCCGCCGCCGGAGTGTCCCCACATCGCCGCCTTGTCGATGTCAATCCACGAATACTGTTTCGCGAGATTCTTCATGCCGGCCACCTGATCGGGCAGCGTGTTGTCACGCCCCATCGCGCCGTAATAGTTGTCATGAAAACTCTTGCTGCGTCCCGGGGTGCCGCGGCCGTCGATGCTCACCACAATGAAACCCAATTCGGCGAGCGCCTGCTTGTCGCCGCGCGCCGCGCTGAACGCGCGACCGCCAACTGATCCGGTTTGCGGACCCGGATACGCCTGATTGATGATCGGATACTTCCTGGTCGGATCAAAGTTTGTCGGGCGGTACAGCTGACCATAGATGTCGGTGATGCCGTCGGCGGCCTTGACGCTGAACAACATCGGCGGCTTCCATCCGGCGGCCATCAACTTGCTGATGTCCGCCTTCTCGAGCGTCGCCACCAGTTTGCCCTTGGCGTCGCGCAATTGCGTGACCGGCGGTGTATCGGCGGTGGAGTAGCTGTCCACGATGTACTTGCCATCAGGTGACAGTCGCACCGTGTGGGTGCCGACATCGGGCGTCAGCGCCACTTGCGGGCCTTTGCCGTCGAGCGTCGTGCGGAACGCATGCGACAGATACGGGTCCTGACCCGGCATCCGTCCGTTGGCCATATAGGTAATCGTGCGGGCCTGAACGTCGACATCGACAATGCGTATCACCGGACCTTCGCCCTTCGTGATCTGATTCTTCAGTGCGCCAGTCGTCAGGTCGTACAAGTACAACTGACTCCAGTTGTCGCGCTGCGAATTCCACAGCAGTTCGTTGGTCTTCCAGAGCACCTGCCAGCCGGTAACCGATTCGAAGTGCGTGGCGACCGTCTCGGTGTACACGTCGCGCACATCACCGGTGGTGGTGTTGGCCACGCGCACGGTGGTGACCTTGTGATCGCGGGACGTGGACGCCAGCGCCAGTTGCGAGCCGTCGGGCGACCACTGATAGTCGTTCATCGTGATGTCGTCACCCAATGTGCCGCGATGAAAGTCCGGCGCCATCTTGAGGCGCGTCATCGTTTTCGTTGGCACGTCAATAACCACGCGATGAATCATGCTGACCACGGAGTCGCCGGGCAGTGGCATCTTCCACGTGCTCATCGTCGGATGTCCCACCTGATATCGCACCAGGTAGAAGTCACCCACTTTGCGATCGTCCTGCTGTTGCGTGGCGATCTTCCGGGAATCGGGTGACCATTTGAGAATCGGCCGATCGCTGTGCACCCAGCCGGCATTGTCGGTGGCATACCCGAAGTTTTTGCTGCCATCGGTGGTGAGTTGCGTCTGCTGACCCGTGGAAACGTCCCGCACCCAGAGATTGTTGTCGCGAATAAATGCGGCGGTTTTGCCGTCGGGGCTGACATCTTCAAGCGAGCGACCACCGCGACCACCGCGCCCGGCACCGGGTGCGCCGGAAGCCGCCGATGCATCACCGGTCGCCTTGCAAGCCGGCGTGCGCAGAACGCACGCATAGGCCTTCCCGCCAATGTTCACGGTCATTGAGTCGCGCTTTGCCGTGAGTGTCAATGTTGTGAACGGCAACGCGTCCGCCGAGTAGTTGCCGCCGGAGGCGGCACTTAGCGCGGCGGCGACTTTGGCGTGATCAAACAGCGGTGTGCCGCGCCTTTTCGCCGGATCAAACAGCACAAATGAGGTTCCAGCCAGATTCGTCGCGCGATACCAGAACTTCCCGTCGGGCAGAAAGGTCGGATTGACCGTCCCGCCGACCACGAGATTGTTCACATTCTGTCCCAGCATCTTCACCGCCCGGTCGTAGTCGGCCGTGGTCAGTGTGCGCGGTTGGGCGGCCAAGGGCAACGCCGCGACGACAGGCAGCGTGAGAGAGGCAAGAGCAACGGCGAGACGGCGGCGGCCGACAACCATGCGGACTCCGTGAAAGACGGGCAACAAGGACGGTAAACAGCGGGGAAACTGACGCAGATAATGCTACCGCCTCGCGAGGGGTACGCCAAACGGTGGCGATACCAACCGGACGCCACGAGAGGGGGCTGGTGTCGCCGCCTACATTAGTAGCAGTCACTGCGCGGAGTACCGCACGCCGTTTCCCTTGTCTCGTAGGTCGCCATGTCGGTGTCGGACCAAGAAGTCGTTCCTGGGTTGGTGGTGCATCTGGATACCGCCGTGTTGCGTGCGATGGGCGGTGCCCAAACCAACGCCGAGCTGCGTGGAGAGACCGATCGCGCGGTAATCGGCGCGCAGGATTTCCTGGTGGTCGGCATTGGTCAGCCGGCGGCGTATTGCACCGCGGTCCCCCTGTTCGCCAAGTCGGCCGTCGGCAACCAACCGCTGGAAACCGGCAAGAAGTCGGGCGGCGATGCGAGCTGGACCGCGAGCGAGACGTACTTCTCCCGTTGGCAGCACTGGCGCATTCCCGTCGCGCATATCGCCGACGCCTCCGCCGCCGAGCCGACGAACGTCGATGGACGTCGTCGGTACGCGGCAACCGATCGGTCGACGCTCGACGACATCAAGAATTGGGAGATTCGCAACCGCGCCCCGTATCGCCCGGCCTGAGCACGATGGGACTGCATGTCGTGCTGGTTCATCCCGAGATTCACTGGAATACGGGGAACGCAGGTCGGACCTGTCTCGCCGCCGGCGCGACGTTGCATTTGATCGAGCCGCTGGGGTTTTCGCTGAATGAGCGGCAAGTGAAACGAGCCGGACTCGACTATTGGGAGCATGTCGACCTGCGCGTCTGGCCCGATTGGGACACCTTTGAGCAGACGCTGCCAACACTCGGCACCCCGTTTTTCTTCTCGACCAGGGGCACGACCACGGTCTGGGACGCACCATTTGCAGCGCATGAGGATGTGGTGCTGGTGTTCGGTCGCGAGACGGGCGGCTTCCCGGCAGCCCTGTACGAGCGGTACCACGACCGGTTGGTGACCATGCCGATTCATTCGCCTCATGTGCGCTCGCTCAATCTCTCCACGAGCGTGGCCATCGCGCTGTACGACGTCCTCCGGCAGCGGGCAGCCCGTCAGGCGGCCACGCCCTGAAAAAAGTCGGGTCACGAGTGAGAATCGCTAGCGTTTGGTGCGTTGGTATGGGGAGGACCGGCACCGCGCAGGTCCCGCAGTCACCTTATTGACGACATGTACGACTCCGGCGCCGAACCCGAGATGGCCAACGACCGACGAACACCCAGGCGGAGACGCGCCGGTGGTCCTGCGTCTGGTGCGTCAGGCCGACGCCGCGGTGCCAGTGGCGCAGGCGGTCGACGGTGCGCCCGAGGCCGAGCTCTCGCCGGTTCTCGACGACGTCGTGCGTCGTTTTGGGACCTTCATTCGCCGAACGGCCCATCGGCATCGCTTGGCTGCAAGCGACATCGAAGACGTCGTTCAGGAAACGCGCATTCGGCTATGGAAGGCGTTGGGCAATTCCGATCGCATCGCGGGCGCGTCGGCGACATACATCCACCGTACCGCCATGTCGGCGGCACTCGACTTCCTCCGTCGCCGTCGGGCGCGTCGCGAAGAGCCGCTCATTACGAGAGACATCGATGGACTCGGCACATTCCCCTCGGGAGTGGTGTCGCCGTATGACGCCGAGCAGCACGTGAATACCGCTGACGTCGAAACCGCCGTGGCGCGTGCCGTTGACTTGCTGGTCGAGTCACGCCGCGCCGTGGTGCGCATGTATCTCGCGGGCTACGACCGCGAAGAGATTGCGGAGTTGTTGGGGTGGACCGAAGCGAAAACGCGAAATCTTCTATATCGTGGGTTGAACGATCTCCGCACCACGCTGGCGTCGTGGGGCTATGGCCCCGGAGCGAACGAATGAACGATGCATCATTGCGCGCCGCGTATGAGCGCGCGCTACAGGCACGTGATGGCAGTGATGCCGCGGCCGTGCCACTCGAACGCGTGGAAGCGCTGATCGAAGGCGCCGGCACTGAGCTGGAGCGGTTGCGAACGCTCGATGCGGTCCTCGCGTCCAGCGAAGGACGGCGTGAACTCGACGTGTTGTGGGCGGTCTCACGCGCGGCCTCGCCGACTCGCGAAGCGACGCGCCACAATGACTCCCGCTTCTATCGATCTGCGCGTTGGCGTCAGTATGCGGTGGCTGCCACGTTGGTCTGCGCGGCCGGACTGAGTGGCGTGTGGTGGCGCACCTCGAGCATCCAACCGAACGCTCCCGCGGCGAACAGTGAAACGCTGCGCGGCGATGACAACGGGATGCAGTTGGTTGCGCCGAGCAAGGGCACGATGATCCCCGCGACCGGTACACAATTCGTGTGGCGCCGCGTCGCGCGAGCGGATCGGTATGTCGTGC